>DATEGM010000377.1:0-14354 GCA_035280085.1 Terriglobales bacterium | reverse complement strand
TTCAAAGATAGCGCGATAGATTCTCTCGCGCTGCTCATCCGGCCGGCCCAGCGAGTAAGTGCGCGTAATGTCCGTCCAGTAGCCATCGGCATAGGAGTTGCAATGCACCAGCGCCAAGTCGCCGGGTTGAATTTTTCTGGCTCGCGACAGCGCATAGGCGCCTCCCGCCTTCGCCGCATTCGGTCCGGACATGCAGAAGGCAAACCCGTCGGCGCGCATAACTTCATTCCGCCCGGTGCCGGCGCTCAACCGGCTGCGGAAAAGGGCCGCGGCTTCCGTTTCGCTCAGGCCGGCGCGTAACCGCGGAGCGCCCCAGGCAAAAGCCTTCTCCGCGATGACACAGGCGGTCCGTATCCGATTTACTTCGTTGGGCGTCTTGAGCATGGCCCAGATGGCCAGCAGCGTGTCCGCTCCCACCAGTGCCGCTGAGGGCAACGCCTCGATCAGGAGCTGCACGATGGAGGCGCCGTACAGGTACATGGCAACGTAGGAAGCGGGCTCGCTGGCTGCGCCGTGCTCATAACCGATGCGGGCATGAGTGATGCCCAGTTCGCTTGCGCACGCCTCCAGGGCCTGAAATGCGGCTTCGCTGGTGGACTGCAGCTTGTCCAGGCGTCCGGGGCGGAAGGTACGGATGTCATCGGCCCAGCCGGCGCGCGCCAGCTCCTCCTCGTCCTCAGGAACAATCAGGCAGATGCGCCCTTCGCTGGTGGCAATGGCAATGCTGGCGCCGATCACCGGCCAGTATCCGGAGAGCAGCAACACGTAGTCGGGAAGTGTGCAGAGGATCGCGTCCAGCTGCACCCGTTGGAGGCCGCGGCGAATTCGCTCTACTCGGTCGTGGTCGCGCATAAACCCGGTTGTCAGTGTCAGTTGTCAGTTCTCAGCCGTGCGTTGCCAGCTCGGCTAGTCACTCGGCTGGACAGCTGCTCAGCCGACTGGCTGGCCTCCTTCGCAACTCTAGCTTCAGGCTGGTTCTTTGAAAGGGCGCGGCTTCAGCCGCGCCAATCCTCTGCCAGACCGTCCGGCTTTAGCCGGCTGAGGGGGCGCCTTCCATAAAACGCAAATCACATTTAGGGATCAAACTATGCCCCCTTGACCGTTCATGCGCCAGGCTGCTAGCTAGCCATTCAGCTTCGTCGTCTGCGCCACAACACACCCGCGGCAACCATGCCACCCAGAATGGCGCCCGTCACCAGTCCAGCCCGCCTCATTGAACGTTTTTGCGCTTCTAGCCGCGGCTCTACCAGCTCTTTTTCGGGATACACGCTGCGCAAGCCATGCGGGCCATGCCTTTGCGCCAATGCCAGCACCTCGGCAGTGTGCAGGGCGTGGCGATCGGTTTCCTGCTCGATCTGCTCCTTGCAGCTGAAGCCATCGGTCATAATGACGGTAGAGAGTCCGGCTTTGTGCACCGCGGGCAGCAGCACGCGCTCTCCTGCCTTTATCGAAACCTCGTACTTCTCCTTTTCATAGCCGAAGGAGCCTGCCATGCCACAGCAGCCGGATTGCAGTTCTTCAACTTCAAGTTCCATCTTGTCCAGCAGTTCTTTGTCGCAATCCATCCTCATGATGGCCTTATGATGGCAATGGCCGTGCAGCACCGCTTTGCGCTTCAGAGTAGGCGGGTGGTAGTTGGGCGCTTTCTTCTGCAGGAATTCGGCCAGGGTGAAGGTCTGTTCCATGAGTTTGTGCGCCTGTCGCGAATCAGGCCGTAAGCCGTTAAGTTCGTCGCGGAAAACGGAGCAGCAGCTCGGTTCCAGCACCACCATGGGCGTGCCCTGTTCGATTTCCGGCTCCAGTGTGCGAAAGATGCGGTCGAAGTAGGACTGGGCCATGTCCAGAAAGCCGTAGTCGTAAAGCGGACGGCCACAGCACAACGGCTCCTGCGGCACAATCACCTGGTACCCTGCCGCTTCCAGGACCTCGACCGCGGCCTGCGCGGTTTCCGGTTTGAAGTAATTGTTGAAAGTGTCGGCGAACAGCAGCACCCGTTCGCTGCCCTGGTTGCGCGGCTCCCGCCTGCCGAACCACGCCTTGAAAGTTTCCGGCGCGAAGGCGGGAATCTTCCTCTGCTGGGGAACACCCGCCGCGAGTTTCGCCAGACTCCGCAAACCTGGAAGCTGCGTGAACAGGTTGGCGAAACCAGGCGCAACAGAAGCCAAGCGCGCCCACTTGTTGATCCAGCCGAAAGCGTAGGCGTAGCGCGGGCGCAGCCGGCCTTCCCAATAGTGGGAAAGAAATTCCGCCTTATATGTGGCCATGTCCACATTCACCGGACATTCGCCTTTACAGCCTTTGCAGGAAAGGCAGAGGTCGAGCGACTCCTTCACGTTTTCGTCGCGCCAGCCGTTCTGGATCACGTCGCCCTGCAGCATCTCCCAGAGATGATGGGCGCGACCGCGGGTAGTGTGTTCCTCTTCGCGCGTCACCATAAAGCTGGGGCACATGGTGCTGTCATCGGCGCTCGAGCCTGTGCGCCGGCATTTCCCAATGCCCACGCAGCGCAGCGTTGCATGGGCGAAGCTGCCGTTGTCTTCCGGGTATTTGAAATGGGTGGCGGGCTCCCACGGCCTGTAGTCGGCGCCCAGCCGCAGGTTCTCGTCAATGCGGTAAGGATCCACCACCTTGCCCGGATTCATCTTCCAGTCAGGATCCCAGATGGACTTGAACTCGCGAAAGGCTTCCACCAGCTCCGGGCCAAACATCTTTACCAGGAACTCGGCGCGCGACTGCCCGTCTCCATGTTCGCCGGAAAGCGAGCCGCCGTACTTGACCACCAGGTCGGTGGCTTCTTCCATGAATGCGCGCCAGTGTTTGACGCCCTCGGCGGTGTACAGATCAAAATCCACGCGGCAGTGGATGCAGCCCTGCCCGAAGTGGCCATAGAGCGAGGGATTGTAGCCGTACTTGTCATAAAGCTGCCGCAGCTCCCGCAGGTAGCTGCCGACTTTCTCCGGCGCCACGGCGGAATCTTCCCAGCCGGGCCACGAATCGCGCTCCCCGGGTACGAACGCCGTGGCCCCCAGGCCGGACTCGCGGATTTGCCAGATGTTGTGCTGCTCCTGCTTATCCACGAACAGTTTCATGCTGGGCGGATTGGAACGCTTCTTCAATTCATCCATCAGCCGGTGCGCCTGCTCGATCGCCTCCTGCTGTGTGTCGTACCCGATTTCCACCATCAGCCAGCCCTTGCCCTCGGGCAGCATGGGAAGATACTTGCGGTGCGGCCCGCCCTTTTTCTGCACGTTCTCCATCAGGCGGTCGTCAAGGCCTTCGAGCGCGGTGGGCGAATACTTCAGCATCTCCGGAATGTCATCGCCGGCCTGGTACACGTCCGGATAACCGAGCAACAGCACGACCCGCTCGGGCCGGCTCCAGATCAGTTTCACCTTGGCTTCCAGAATGGTGATGCAGGTACTCTCGGCGCCTACCAGCGCCCGGGCCAGGTTGAGGCGGCCGTGCTCGTCGGGAATAAGCTGGTCGAGGTTGTAGCCGGAAACGCGGCGGATGATTTTGGGGAAATTTTTCTCGATCAGCGGCTGGTAGCGCTGGCGCAGCGACATCAGCTTGGCAAGAATCTCGCCCTCGCGGCCGGGCTGGCGCATGCGCTCCTGCCACTCGGCTTCGGTCATCCAGCCCGCCTTCATGCGCGTGCCGTCGTAGAGCAGGATGTCGAGTTCCTCGGTGTTATTCACCGCCGGCCCATTCATTTGCGCGCGCGCCCCACAAGAGTTGTTGCCCAGCATGCCGCCGAAGACGCAGCGGCTGTGCGTGGCGGGTTGCGGGCCGTAGGTCAACTTGTGCGGCCAGGCGGCCTTCGCCAGATGGTCGCAGATGGTCCCCGGCTCCACCCGCGCATACTCCTGCGATGGGTTCAGCTCCAGGATGTGGTTCAGGTACTTGGAGAAGTCAATCACTATGCCCACGTTGCAGCACTGGCCGGCCAGGCTGGTGCCGCCACCGCGCGAAAGTACCGGGGCGCGAAACTTGCGGCATGCGGCCATGGCCTGCACTACATCGTCCACGCTCCTGGGGATGACCACGCCGATTGGCACCTGGCGGTAGTTGGAAGCGTCCACCGCGTACATGCCCCGGCTGCCGGCATCAAAGCGCACCTCGCCTTCCACGTTCCGGCGCAGCTCTGCCTCCAGGCCGCGCACATCCACCATCTCGGCCGAGCGCCAGTTCTGCGGGCGCATTTCAATCGGTTTTCTTAGTTCCTCTTCTGAAACCACAGGAATACGGCTGGCTGACATCTTCTTCTCCTATGCGGCTCCTATGCGGCAAAGCGTTGCGCGTCGGCCTGCTTGAGTTCCAGCCCCAGGCCGGGGCGCGAGAGATCAGGGCGCAGCTCGCCATTCACCAGCTGCGGCAGGCCATCAAAGAACATGCGCTCAATGCGCACATGATCGTGAAAATATTCCAGGTTCTTGAACGGCGTCACGGCGCATGCTGCGTGCGTGTGCAGGGCAGGCGCGGTGTGGCCCGACAGCGGCACATTGTGACCCTGGCAGAGCGCCGCTACCTGCAGGAACGCGGTCACACCGCCGCAGCGGGTAATGTCCGCCTGCTGCACGTCCACGGCTCCCGCTTCCAGCATGCGGCGGAAATAAAAGATGTCGTAGCCGTACTCGCCGGCGGCAATCTCCATCATCGCGGGAGCGCGGTCGCGCATCAGCCTCAGGCTCTGCAGGTCGTCGGACGAGACGGGTTCCTCGAACCAGAACACGCCAAACTCTGCGAAGGCCTCCGCCTGGTAGAGCGCCTGCTTGCGGCTATACGCCCCATTGGCGTCAACGAATAACTCTGCCTCGTGCCCAATCGCCTCACGCGCCGCGCGCACCCTTTCAATGTCCCGCTTGGGCTCCCGCCCGATCTTCATCTTTACCGCCCGGATGCCCTGTTCCACCCATCCCGCAAACTGTTGCGCCAGTTGCGTATCGGAATACGACGTAAATCCTCCGCTCCCATAAATCGGCGCCGCCGGCCGCGTTTGGCCCAACAGAGTCACGAGCGGCAGGCCCAGCAAGCGCGCCTTCAGGTCCCATAGCGCGCAATCTACGGCCGAGATAGCCGCGGAGCATATCCCCGGTCGCCCCAGGTTGCGGATTCGCCTCCACATCGCCATGTAAGTAGAGGTCACGGCCATTGGGTCGCTTCCCTTCACCACTTCGGAAAGCACGCTGTGGATGAGCTTGGCCACCGACGCATCGGCATAGGTGTAGCCCAGTCCCTTGTGGCCGCCGGCATGAACTTCGACCAGCACCATGGTTGTCTTGTCCCATTTCAAGGTTCCGTCCGATTCGGGTGAGTCGGTAGGCACCGTGAAAACGAACACATCGAGTTGTTTGACCGACGGACTGGCGGAGAGAGCAGGCATCGGGTTGGCCGGCGGCGAAAATGGCGTTTCGCGAGCCGCCTATCTGGTACAGATGTCATTCGCAAGCAAGGAGGTTAGCTTGCAGCAGCACACAAGTCGGTCGCGGCACGATGCTTTTTCTGCCCCGCCTTCGCGGGCGGATTATCCCGAGACCCTTTACAGCAGGGGGTCTCGCCTGTACCGAATCCAACTGCTATAACCGGCTGCAGCTCTGCTTATTCCCCTTTTCTTCGGCAAACAGCCCGGGCTTAGTGGCGCATCGTACAAGAGGGTCCGCTCGTGGCTAACGCCACCTATCATACGTCTTCAAAAATAGGGAGTTTCCTCTCATGACCGCGTCAGATGTGCTCGTCGAGTGCTTGATTGATTGGGGTGTAGAAGTAGTGTTTGGGCTGCCGGGCGACGGTATCAACGGCATTATGGAAGCTCTGCGCACGCACCAGGACAAGATCCGCTTCCTGCAGGTGCGCCACGAAGAGACCGCCGCCTTCATGGCCTGCGGTTATGCCAAATACACGGGCAAGCTGGGCGTCTGCCTGGCCACCTCCGGCCCGGGCGCCATTCACCTGCTCAACGGCCTCTATGACGCGCGCCTCGACGGCCAGCCTGTGCTCGCCATTACCGGCATGCAGTATCACGACCTGATCGGCACCTTCACCCAGCAGGATGTGGAAACCGACAAGCTCTTCATGGACGTCTGCGTCTACAACGAACGCATCATGGGACCAACCCACGTGCAGAACGTCATGGATTTGGCCTGCCGCACCGCCCTCGCTTACCGCGGCGTGGCCCATGTCACCATTCCCGTGGATTTCCAGGAAGAGAAGGTGCATAGTTCGGACCGCTCCAAGCGCAACCTCGCCAACTTCACCAACTCCGTGCGCACGCAAAGCTATAAGGTTCCCGCCGAAAGCGAACTCCACCGCGCGGCTGAGATTCTGAACCAGGGCAAGAAGGTCGCCATCCTGGCCGGGCGCGGGGCTCTCGGTTCGGGCGACCTGCTGGAACAAATTGCCGAACTGCTGGCCGCACCTATCGCCAAGCCCTTGCTGGGCAAGTCCGTGGTTCCTGATGACAGCCCCTACACCACCGGGCCCGTGGGTTTGTTAGGCACGGCGCCGTCTCAGGAGGTACTCGAGGACTGCGACACGCTGCTCATGGTGGGCACTTCTTTCCCCTACCTCGAGTTCATGCCCAAGCCCGGTCAGGCCAAGGGCGTGCAGATTGACCTTGACCCAAAACGCATCTCCCTGCGCTACCCAGTGGATGTCGGTCTGGTGGGCGACAGCAAAATCGTTCTCCAGCACCTCATTCCTCTCTTGCAGCGCAAGGAGGACCGCGGATTCCTCAAAATGGCGCAAGCCGGCATGAAGGACTGGTGGGAACGGATGGAAAAACAGGCCACGCGCATGGATAAGCCCATGAAGCCGCAGGTGCCAGCATGGGAACTTGGCAAGCGCTTGCGCAATGACGCCATCGTCAGTTGCGACAGCGGCACCATCGCCACCTGGTGGGCGCGGCACGTGCCCGCCCGCAAGGGGCAGATGCACAGCCTCTCCGGCACCCTGGCCACCATGGCGCCCGGCCTGCCCTACACGCTGGCAGCGCAGGTGGCTTATCCCAACCGCCAGTGCGTCGCCTTCGTGGGCGATGGTGGTTTCTCCATGCTCATGGCTGACTTCGTAACAGCCGTGAAATATAAGCTGCCCATCAAGGTCGTCATCATTAAGAACGACACCTTGGGCCAGATCAAATGGGAGCAGATGGTTTTCCTCGGCAACCCGGAATATGGCGTGCAACTCCACCCCATTAATTTTGCGGAATTCGCGCATGCCTGCGGCGGAGTAGGTTTCACTGTGGATGACCCCAAGGAATGCGGCGATGTTATTGACCAGTTCCTGAACGCGCCCGGACCGGCCATTTTGCAGGCCGTCGTGGACCCGCTGGAGCCGCCCATGCCCGGTAAGGTCAAGGCCGAACAGGCGCTGCATTTCGCCGAGTCCCTGGTACGCGGCGAGCCGAACCGCAAAAAGATCGCGCTCACCGTGGCTTCGGACAAGGTGCGCGAGATGGTGTAAAACGGTGGCGGCCCTTCTTCGCCTCGGCGACGCACCGATCTCCCTCCCGGAGGGAACGAATGGCTTGTGGGTTAACCCCGGCTAGTGAGCTAGAAACTTACTCAGCTAGAGAGCTGGAGAGCTAGTCAGCTAGAGAGGTAGTCAGCTAGAGAGCTAGTCGGCTAGAGAGCTAGTCGGCTAGAGAGCTAGTCAGCTAGAGAGCTAGTCGGCTAGAGAGCTAGTCAGGTAGAGAGCTAGTCGGCTAGAGAGCTAGTCAGCCAGTTAGCTGCCTAGGGGTCAGCTTGCGCAAGTGTGGAAGCCCCGGGCTTCAGCCCGGGGATTTGCCGCCAAAGTTTACTTGGGCTTTAGCCCCTGAGGAAATATGTCCGAACACGAAGTAGTTGTCATCACAGGCGCGTCTGCAGGCGTGGGCCGCGCCACCGTCCGCGAGTTCGCCAAACACGGCGCCTGGGTCGGGCTGATCGCGCGCGGTCGCGATGGCCTGGAAGGCGCGCGTCGCGAGGTCGAGGCCGAAGGTGGCAAGGCGCTGGTCCTGCCCACTGATGTAGCCGATGCCAAGCAGGTGGAGCAGGCTGCGCAAAGGGTCGAAGACAAGCTCGGGCCCATTGACATATGGGTGAACGATGCCATGGCCTCGGTCTTTTCCCCGGTTAAGGAAATGACAGCCGAAGAATTTAAGCGCGTCACCGAAGTGACCTATCTCGGCTACGTTTATGGAACCCTCTCCGCGCTCAAGCACATGCTGCCTCGCGACCACGGCACAATCGTGCAGGTGGGCTCAGCCCCGGCCTGCCGCGGAATTCCCCTGCAGGCGGCCTACTGCGCTGCCAAACACGCGGTGCTCGGTTTCCATGCTTCTCTGCGCACCGAACTGCTGCACGACAAGAGCAAAGTTCGCGTCACTATGGTGCAAATGCCGGCCCTGAACACTCCCCAGTTCGGCTGGGTCAAGAGTCGCCTGCCGCGAAAGGCGCAGCCCGTACCTCCCATCTTCCAGCCCGAGGTAGCAGCGCGCGCCATCTACCATGCCGCTCATCACCCGCTGCGCGAGTACTACGTGGGCCACTCCACCGTGCAGGCCATTGTGGGCAACAAGCTCGCCCCAAGCCTTCTTGATCGCTTTCTGGCGCGCACCGGCTACGACGCGCAACAGTACGATGGCCGGGAAGACCCCGACCGTCCTAACAATCTCTGGGAACCCGTCTCTGGCGACCACGGCGCCCACGGCAGCTTCGACCAGCGCGCTCGTGGCTTCAGCGTACAGTGGTGGGCAGATTCGCATCGCCTGCTGCTCGGCCTGGCGGGCGTGGCAGGCGCGACCGCGGCAATTTACGCCGGCCTCAAAAACCGCCGGTTCAAAAGCGTTTACGACGTCCTGGAAGACTGGCTGCCGCGCGCCGCCTAGGCGCGCCTGTAAGGCTTCGGTGCATAGCTGCTAACGGCACTTCCGTAACGGTGCCTAGGTTCCCTTACCACGCTATCCTTGCTCTGTTGGGCGCATTCTGATTCGCCCGAGGTGTATTTATGAGCAGAAGCTGGCTGGCAGTTCTGGCATTCTTGCTTGCCTTAGGAGTCGCCGCTCCCTGTGCCATCGCCGATCATGGCTGGGATAAAGATAAGGGAGAGCACGGCAGACATTTCCGCGACGACGATCACGGCCGGCGCGGCGACCGCGACGATCACCGCCGCCATGACCGCGATGACGAACGCTGGGAACGCCGCGGCCGCTACGAATATCACAGTTATGACCGCGACGGCCGGCCTCCGGGCTGGGTGCGTGGCCGGCGCGTAGGTTGGGGTTACTGCGGCCTGCCTCCGGGGCAAGCCAAAAAGTACGGCTGCTGGTCGTACGTGCATGAGGGGCGCCGTTACTACTATTACCGCGACGACGATGACCGCATCATCGTTCGCCGGCCAACCGTCATCATTCACGCTGGCGTTGATATCGTGCAGTAGTTTCGAATTGATGCGTAGCTAGATGCGAAGGGGATCGTTCATAAAGAACGATCCCTTTTCCATCATTGATGGCCGCAACTACTATCTGCGGTTTTCGTCCACGCCCTCGGACGCCATCCAGGTGGTTTCCCCCGTCTGCATGTTCAGCATGACGGACCGGTTGCTCGCGTCCACGCGTACAAAGCGGTCGCCGTCCAGAAGGTAAACCTCAAAGGGACCAGGGAGCCGGACCGCATCTGGCAACGCTTCTCCTCTTCTCAGCCGATCATGTTGCGGTGCCTTGCGTGCCACTGCGGGGGTAGCGATGCGCGAAGAATCGGTAACGCCATTCCGGCCCAGTTCAGACATGACCTTCTTGATTTCCGCTACTGTGTTGCCGATAGAAGGCCGGAACAACATCCAGCTTAGAAAGAAAACTACGGTAAGAAAGCTGAGAATAAGTAGTTTGGGAGTTGCCGAACGCGACGGCTGGCGCGAGGAACCCCCCACAGGACGGAATTCCCTGAATTCATCCACTTGCTTCCGCGGCGCTACTTTCGGCTTCGCACTCATTTCTTGACCCGCCCGCGGCGCTGGCCATTCAGATGCAACGCTCAGCTTGGCTCACCGACCGCCCATTATGCTTCGTTGTTATGGCCGATTGCAACCGCGCTCCGTTAGGGCGCCACAGCGCGCGTCGGAATCCCATTATCCTTTGATCACCCCACCAACTTTGGGTATTGCACCCGGCCCCGCCGTCGGGAGACGGCAAATGTGGGGTGTTAGGTTTGCTGAAAGGGCCGGGTTTTTCTCGTCAGAAAGCTTTGTACGCCTTCGCTCTCCACCCGTCTGTGATGTGTGTCACAAGCCAGAAAAAATTGTTCGTCTCTCACGCCGCCTGCGCCAACCGCATCGCCAGTGACACCACCCCCGGCGCCACCACGCGGGCAAAGTCCCGATAGGCAAGCCGCACCAGCTCCGTATGTGTCCCGGCATTGAACACGATTTGTGGGTTGGCAGCCAATTCCTCATCCACCCAGACCGGCAGACCATAAACATTGCCGAATGGTGGCATGGCCCCAGGCTCGCAGCCGGGAAAGCTGGCCTGGAACTCCGCCTCGCTGGCCAGCGCAACTGAGCTGGCTCCCGTGGCCGCCTTCAGCAATCCCAAGTCCAGGCGATGATTAGCTGGCACTACCGCCATGTGTAGGCCGCTGTCCACCTTTACTACAACAGTCTTGGCCAGCTTGCTTGCCGCAACGTGGGCGGCACTGGCCGTGGCCTGGGCCGTATCCGATCTGCGGTGTAGGATGATTTCGTAGTCAATGCCCTGGTTATCGAGAAATTCCTTCACATTCATGCACGCCATATCAGCCTCCCGCGGTTCGGCCGGGGATCCGAACCACACTGTATAGGTTTTAAAATTGGAACGTACGGCATGCCCCCTTCCTTGTTTGCATCTGGCGCATGCTCAGGCCGCCTTTTTTCGCGGCACGCCGGCATCGTCCGCCTGCCCGGAGAACCCCTGCTCTCCCCCATCCCCGGTTGCCTTTGTCGGCGGGCGGTGGCCTCGGCTAATCCGTTCCCGATAGCCTTCGTAAACAGCATCCGCCAGCACCGCCAACCCGACCAAGGCAAGCGAGACCAGCGCGAACCCGAAGAGCCAGCCCCACTCGCTGAGCCGCGCAGGAACAGCTATAGCGAAGCTCATATTTCCTCCTCCCTGGCGCCGCTCAGGCGCTTCGAGCCGGCAACGTGGCCCGGGCCTTCGCATCGCTGTTCGCCACGGAAGAATTCGCCCCGCTCTCCAACGTCGCCCGCAGCATGTAGCCTTGCACGCTAAGAATGGCTCCCAGCGAGTACAAAGCCAGCCCGGCAGCCGCCGCCACGAATACTCCCAGGAGAAGCTCTTCCGGCGCTCGCTCGGTAAAGCCGATGGTAGACACCAGCATCAAAGCAGCCGCCACCACCCCTGCGGCTTTCACGAATTCCCCGAAGGAAATGCTGCCTTCCGCCGCGCGGTAGGCCTTTACGTAGCGGACCGAAGTATCTATGCTTTCGCTGGATTGCGGCATTTGGATCACAGAGGCCGTGCGCATAGGACCTCCTTGCGAAAAAACACTGTGATGCCTTCCGATACCCACACCTTAGAAGGCCTGGTCGTCGGGCTGCCGTGACACTTATCACCCCAGGCGGTGATTCCCGCGCCCGCTTCCGTTTACTGCGTCAACAAAACGACACATCACCGGCGGATTTGACAATCCTCCGCCGTGGTAGCAGACTTTCTTCAACCCCCGGTTCAAGGGCTTTGGCGCCCTGGGCTCAGTTTCTCAAGCCAAAATGCCCGCAGGAGAAAGATCAGTGGACACCAGCCTGCCCAGCACGCCCCAACCTCTACGGCCCCGAGTGCTGCTGGTAAACGATCCCAGCCGCGGCAGTGTGGTGGCCGAGCAGCTCACGCACAAAGGTTATGACGTCTTCTGGGCGCGCGACACCATGGAAGCCCGCTGGCTCTGGCTGCCCAATTTCTACGACCTCGTGCTGATCCGGCTGCCCAAGGACGCCAACTCGGGAACCGGGTTTGTGCAGCGCATCCGCAAGGAAGCTCCCACCCAACGGATCGCCTTCTGGGATGACTGGGTGCGTAATAGCGACGCGGAGACCCTTCGCAAGCGGCCAGTCACTTCCATCCGCTCGGTGGCCGCCTCCGTCCTCAACCGGCTCAACCCACGGCGCACTCCCATGGCTATGGCCAAAATCATCGAAATGCCCAAACGCTAAGCTTGTCTTCACCACAGAGGACACAGAAGCCACGGAGCGAGAGCCCATCAAGACTCCATAGGCAAGTGCTGGAAGTGTTATGCAACTCTCAACCGACGCGGCTTTCAGGCGCGCCGTCACGCCACATAGATACCGATCCTAGCCCCGAGGGCTGAGCCCATGCGCCTGCCAGCAATTCCTTTTAAAACTCCGCTCACCACAAGAGGGACGCAGCGTTTTGTGCTGAATGGGTTTTAGAATTCCGTGTCCTCCGTGCCCTCTGTGGTTAAAAACTACGCCGCCTTCTTCTCCACCGGATGCCTCACCTTGCGATGGCAGGGCCACTCATGCAGCAGTTCCAGGTTATCCAGACGGTGGCCTTTGGCGGGGTCCTTATGGTGCGCGTTTACTTCATCAAAGCGGGCTGGCTTGTGGCATTCTTCGCAGAGTCCATTGTCCCGCGTGTACAGCACGAACTTCCTCCACGCCCAGTCTTTGGGAAACGGCTCGGGATCATCTCGGAAGGCCGGCTCCATTTCGGTTAGGTACAGCTGGATCGCGTTCTGCTCGCCCAGTCGAGAAGCCGCCTTCCTGGGAGACTTCAGTTCTTCAGGTCGGAACGGTAAGCGCATACGCCCCCTCTTTCTGAATTCAGATAACACTGGGAGCGACACTGCTGCCGTGACCCGGCGCACCTGGTTGCGTGATTTTCGTCGCACTGCCGGCTGGCTTCAGTAAATCACCGGCTTGCTCAGGCATTTGCAAGCCGCCGTAGGAAAAATGTAGCCGCGCCATTTTCGGTCGTAGCGAAAGCCGGCGCGAAACATGCGCCAATGACCGTAGCCATCGGGCGAGTCGTATACCACATAGGGCGGCCACGCCAGCGCCACGAATCGCCTCTGCTGCTCGCCCCAGGAAGACAATCGCGGCTCGCGCTCCGCCTTCCACGACAGTTGGCGCTGCAGCCAGCACACCACCGGCCCCGCCAGCCTCCGGTCATTTCCTTGATGAATGCATCCCTGATCCACACGGTCCTTCGGTGGGACATACAGCTTGCAGGGCCGTTGCGACACCGCGTGCACCGCCAGCACCAGCAGCAGGCTGGAACTCACCACCGCCAGGCGCGAAAATAGCATTTGCTGGCTCCAGAACCAGATGCACCCAGGGACGAGCGTCCATCTTAAGATGACGAGCAAACTGCATTCCAGTGCCAAAACGGGAAAAAGCACGGCTTCAATTTCTCATATTCCCAATCGCGTTAGAATTTGCAAAACCATAGCAATCGGCTGCTGCTTCCCCGTAAGTTGCTGATATTACGAATCCGACAATACGGTCGGCGAATTGCACATTGCTCCTCGCGAGAGTGCCATGTCAACCATTCCCCCAAACACGTCGGCCCTGGGTGGTTTTGCAGCACCTACTGCTTTCCGTCGCATACCGCGTAAGGTTCAGAACTATTTGCGGACGCTCCGCTCAGAACGCGGATTGACGCTGCAGCAAGTGTCGGAAGGCACAGGCCTTTCCATCTCCACGCTGCATGCCATTGAAAACGAGCAGGAACGTGAGGCAACGCTGGCTACCGCCTTCAAGCTGGCTCGCTTCTATGGCCTTTCGGTGGAAAAGATCTGGCAGCCCCTGTACCAGCAGATCTGCCAGGAAGCCGAAGAAGGCCAGATTTGGCCAATGCCTGCAGCAAGGGTCGCCAACCGCAAGTAAATCATAGGCTTGCCTGCAATAATCCCTGTGAGCCTTGCTCACTTTCCATGCCGGGGCAGGAGTGTCAGCCGCCCCGTAAGGCTTCACTTCATGGCGGAACTTCCAGCCTTAGTTCTGATTAGGTGTTTACCGTAAAAGCAATCAGGTATCACTCCGATTCGCTAATCGCCGCTCCTGGCCCACAATAACTTCTACTTCGACCTTAGTAGCTCCTGTTAATTGATACCTGCCAAAGTACTTAATGGCGGGTACAGCCCATTTTCACCTCGAGGAGGCGACGCGTGCGTTCTGCCCTTACCTGCTTACTACTGTTCTTGCTGGGTCTTGCCCTCGGCTGCGGGTCAGCCGGCATGAGTTCCAGCTCATTACGGCAGAACAACTCACCCTCCAATATCTCGGTGACGCTGCAACCGGTCCAGCCCGTATCCCCCGTACAGGTAAATGCCAGCGCTACTTCACCTTACCCAATAGCGAAGTGGCAG
>DATEGM010000376.1:0-2677 GCA_035280085.1 Terriglobales bacterium | reverse complement strand
GACGCGGAAACGGGAAAGCCTGCTCTCCAGCCTGCCCCGCAACGCAATGCTGGCCTTGGGAGCCGTATTCCTGTTCGGCAAATGGTTTTCCGGAGGCTTCCTGGGTCGGCGCTTCGTCCCCGCCCTGCCTTCCATCTGGGCCGCCGGGGTCCTGCTTACCATCGCCGGGCTGGCACTGGCGTTCTGGGCGCGCTATCACCTGGGCCGCTACTGGAGCGGGCAAATCACGCTCAAGGAGAACCACACCCTGGTGTGCACCGGCCCCTACAAATACCTGCGCCACCCCATCTATTCCGGACTTCTTCTGGCAGTAGTGGGCACCGGGTTGACCATAGGCCTCTATAGGGCGGTGCTGGGCGTATTACTCGTGGCGCTGGGCCTATGGTGGAAAGCTCGCCAGGAAGATGCCTGGCTTTCGGCCGCCTTCGGCGAGCAGTTCGAGCAGCAGCGCCGGCGCACCGGGCGACTGCTGCCCCGTTTCCGGCGTGTGGCCGCTGGCCACTGATTGCTCGCGGCGTACGGGGTGCCCTACATTTGCCCGCACAGGTCGCAGCCTAGGCGATTTACGAATCTCATGCGGGCAAATGTGGGGGATTATCGGTGCCGCATCCTCTGCCTAAGGTCTAAACAGACATTCCCACATTTGGCCGCGGCAACATCACTGTGATTCCAGCCCGCATCTCCCTGCGGCAAATGTGGGGCACCCATTCAGTTGTAGTCCCATTTTGGGAATCAGAACGCATCAGCGACCAACGAATTCTGCGTCCAAAGGAAGCCTGGGGTGTATAGGGAAGAGTAGGGACCCCACATCTCTGTGCGGAGGTGTGTCGTGTCTCTTCCCCCGGCTGTCCGTCATCACCTGCCTGCAAGCTTGCTCACGCTTCTCATTTTCTTTCTGATCACCGCTGCTGCCGCCCAGGACGCCTCCACCGGCTCCATTCGCGGCACGGTTTCTGATCCTAACGGCGCCCGCATTGCCGGGGCGTACGTGCTGGCGGTCAACAGCGCTACCGGGATCAGCTACAGCGCGGATACTAACAGCGAAGGCGCCTTCGCCTTCGACCTGCTGCCGCCGGGAGACTACGGCGTGCGTGCCGACGCTCCCAACATGCGGTCGGAACTGCGTCCCGCCCAGCACGTGCCGGTGGGTGGGGCAGTACAACTGGATTTTCGCCTGGTGATGGCGGTAGTGAATGAAGCCGTCACCGTGACTGAGCCACCCTCGCTGGTGGAAGTGCAGAGCAGCGCGGTTTCTGGGGTGATTGACGAGAAAGCTATCTCCGACGTGCCCCTGAACGGGCGCCGCTTCAGCGACCTGGCGCTGCTGGATGGCGGCGTGACCCAGGACCCGCGCAGCCTGACCTCAGCCAGCAATGGCGACCTGGCCTATGGCGGAATTCGCGGAACCCAAACCAGCTTCCTGGTGGACGGCACGGACAACAACAACTCGTTTTTCGCCCAGGCACGAGGCCGCTATCGCGCACCCTATCAGTTCAGCAATGAAGTGGTGCAGGAATTCCGTGTGTCCACGAACTCTTACGGCGCGGAACTAGGGCGGGCCGGAGGGGCGGTGGTAAACGTGGTAACCAAATCCGGTTCGAACCGCCTTCACGGCACCGCTTTCTACTATTTGCGGGACAGCCGCTTCAACGCCCAGCCCGCCTTCACTGACTTCAAGCCCTCCGACCGGCAGCACCAGTTTGGCTTTACCCTGGGCGGGCCGCTGCGCCGCAATCGCGCCTTCTTTTACGCCGGCTTTGACCAGCACATTTTCCATGTACCCACAGTGGTGCGCTTCGCCACCGGTGGCTACAGCGTGGCGCCCCAGGCAGGAAACTACCCCATTGTTCCTCCGGATTATGAAGCGAATGACAAGGCGCTGGTGTTTGCCGCCGCCAGCCGGCTCTCGCAAATGGGCGGCGAGTACCGCTCCGAGTTGCTGGGCAACACCAGCTTCGCCAAGGTGGATTTCACGCTCAGCCCGCGGCACTTTGTGAGCGCGCGCATCAACACATCGCGCTACTACGGCGCAAACAATGTTTTCTTCGATCCCGCCAGCCCGGTCACCAGCTACGCCGTCAGCGACAACGGTGAGGAGCGGGTCTCCACCGAAAGCGGCACGGTTTCGTTGACCAGTTCGCTTTCCCAGCAGTTCACCAGCCATCTGCGGCTGCAATTCTCCCGCGACCTGCAGGAATCCTTCAGCAACTCCGCCGCCCCGCTCACCCAAATTTACGGGCTGATGGAGGGGTTCGGGCGCTCCACCATCCTGCCCCGGCGCACGCGTGAGCATAAATTCCAGGTGGCGGATACGCTCAGCTTCGACGGCCTGCGCCATTCCTGGAAATTTGGCGGCGACGCAATGCTCACCTGGATCTACAACTACTTCCCCTCACTCTTTGGCGGGGAATACATTTTCGACAACATCAAGGTAAATCCCTGGACCTTTGTTCCCATGGTCGGCGGCACGGAACTGACGCCGCTTCGCGCCTGGGCGCATGGCGTGCCCCGCTATTACATGCAGAACTTTGGGACGGCTTTTTCCCACCCGGACACCAAGGAATATGCCGCCTTTGTCCAGGACACGATTCGCGTTACCGAGCGCTTGGCCCTCAACCTGGGCGCGCGCTATGACCTGCAGACTTTCACCCACAAGGGACTGGTCACGAATCCGCTG
>DATEGM010000375.1:0-3946 GCA_035280085.1 Terriglobales bacterium | reverse complement strand
CCGCATGTTCGACTTGGGCCAGACCGTCGTGATGATTGCCCGCGAACAGCGCCCGAAAGGCAAGCCCTATTTCAATACCCGCATGTGGGTGAACCGCGATGGCCGCTGGCAGATGCTGTTCAGCTTCAATACGAGAATCGAGTAGCCCCCAAGCCCGCGACAGCGGACATCAGCTCAATCAGAGTGGCACACACGAACCGCCTGGAACCATGACTTTGGTAATTTGGATGGCATCTCGGAGTGCGATAGATTCGCGTCACGATGTGTCCCGAGCGGCGCCGGCATAAGCGCAAGAAAGTGGTCCTTCCTGTGCGGCTGTCCCGTGGCGATGCCAACGGCCATGCGGCAGGGGAGTTTCTCCACACCATTGATATCACTGAAACTGGGGCCCGCGTCGGCGGCCTGCACGCCGAGATTCAGCCGGGCCAGATGATCACCCTGCAGCGCGGCCAAGCCAAGGCGCGGTTTCGGGTGATTTGGACCAAGCAGCTGAGTCCGTCGGAACTCCACGCCGGCATCGAAAGCGCCGAACCCGACAAGAACATCTGGGGATTCGATCTGCAGGATCCTGAGGAAACCGCCGGCAAGGACCACGAATTCCTGATGAAGGTTCTCTACAACAGGAAGTAGCCCTGCCGGGTCCTAAACCAGCGCCATGGAATGCAGCCACTCGTCGTAAGCCAAGCGCCCTTCCTCGTCCATCTTGATGAACTGCATTCCGAATATCGGCTCCGTGGTCCAGGAAAGCGCGGCTGTGGCGGATATAGGCGTGGGCTTTTTCCCGGGGATGCGGAAGCGCACTGTTACAGCGCCATGCAGGTGCGCGCGATCCAGCAGGCGGAGACAAACCCCGCCGTCGCTTACGTTCAGAATTTGCGCCGGAATGACCTTGCCGTCCAGGCGTACCACTTCCGCTTCCAGGGTCAACTGATAGCGGAAGTAGCGGCGGTGCTCGGATTCCATTTTGTGGATGGCGGAGCGCAAGTAGGTTTCCAGGCGAACCCGCTCAATGGGTTTGCCCAGCACAAAATTGGAGCCCAGTTCGCTGGCCTTACTAATGGTGGTTTTTCCACTCACCAGGGTGAAGATCACTGAATTGCGATTGCCGCGGCTGCCGCGAATACCGGCAATCACTTCGGCTCCCTGCTGGATACCATCGCAATCCACAACAAAACCGTCGAAATGGCTTTGTCCGATTATCTCCAGGGCTGAAACCGCGTTTTCGCGAAACCGCACATCAACTCCGGCAAACACATCGGCGACAGCCTGTTTCACCTGCGGATCGCGGCTGACCAGGAGACAGTTGATTCGCATCAGTGCGTATCTTATCCCCGGCCGCGAAACTCTGGCAGTAACCGTAGTAACACGGAAGGTAAGCACATGACGTTTTCTGCCCAAGGGCTGCGCAGCGGCGGTTGAGAGTGACTGAGGCGTGCTGGCTCAGGTCGCGGCACGATCAATCCACTTGCTGACCAGGGGAGGGTTGTACACGGTGAGCCGGGAAAGCAGGATTGCACTATCTTGTTCCACCAGCACCATGGCGCGATGTTCAGGATGGATAAAACGCTCATTGACCAGGTGATCAAAAAACACGAGCAGCGGGTCGTAGTAACCGGCAACGTTGAGCATGCCCAAGGGCTTGCTGTGCTCGCCCAACTGCGCCCAGGTCCAGACTTCGAAGAACTCCTCCAGCGTGCCCAGGCCGCCCGGCAAGGCGATAAACGCGTCCGCCAGTTCGGCCATCAGCGCCTTGCGCTCGTGCATGGAGCCCACCACCCGCAAATCGCGCAGCTTGCTATGCGCCACCTCGCGCTCCACCAGGCTGCGTGGCATGACGCCTGTGACCTCGCCGCCCGCGGCCAGCACGGCGTCGGCCACGGCGCCCATCAGGCCCACTCCGGCGCCGCCGTACACCAAGCCAATGTTCCTCTCGGCCAACCGTTTGCCCAGCGCCGTGGCAGCGGCCACATATTCCGGCCGGGCGCCACCATTGGAGCCGCAAAATACGCAAACGCGCTGAATCATTTTCACTACTCGCTCAAAGTTTTCGCTGAGTAATCATAGAGGCAGATGGCGGGCTGATGTCCATTTTTATAAATGGCTGGTTGAGTTGGCGAAAGCTTGCTTTCCCCTGAACCGCTGCGGAGTCCCCGCTTGTCCGGAGGTAACGTTGACCCAACTCGGTCGCTACGAAACCATAGTTACATGGCAAAACTGCCACCTGCCGCCTCGCCTGTGGCCGAGGCTTACCTGCATCCGGCCACGGCACAACTGTGGCGCGAACTGCTGGCTAACCGTGCCCTGTCGGTGAGCGACCTGGCGGGCATGAGTGATCTGCCGGTGGATACGCTGCGCGACGCCATGAACGGCAAGTGCCCATTGGCCGTCGGCTTGTGGAAGGAGATCGCATCGGCGCTGCACGCTACCCAGGCCGAGTTCAGCTTCACCACCAGCGAACGCAATGGCCAGCCCTGCTGGGAACTCTATTGCGTGCTGATGTAAAAACTTTTTGTGGTAGAGACGTTGCTTGCAACGGCTCCCGCCTCCGCGTCCGCGGAGACTAAACCGCTGCGAAAGCGGCCGGCTACAGCATCCATTCGTCTTTTCGATTTTTCTGCGTTGATCCGCGTGCATCCGCGGCGAAGATGTTAAACGGAGACGTAATAAATTACGTCTCTACTAGTGTACGAAGTACCCAGGCTACGCGGATTTTTTCAGCTGGCGTTCGTGGTGGCGCCAGTGGCGGATCATGGTCACCCAGCCGGGCTGTGCTTCCTCTTCATGTTGCTGGTGGGCCGCGCGATACAGCCATACGCTGTCGGCCAGCATGGTTACAACCACCAGCACGCCGCCCACAATCATGGCGAGGATAATGACCGTCCCGAAGGTCAGCAGATCATCGAACGCGTGGAAGAGTGTGCCCATATGCCCCTCCCAGGCCGGGGGAGCGTCTATCGGCCCAAGTACAGCCTACTCTACCCCCAAACCGAATGCAGTGACAATGGTCACGGAGCAGTTACCGTGCAAGTCTCATCTATGCAAGATCTTGCACGATCGTGCAGTTCAACAACCAGGCCCTGGTCTCCCTACACATCAGCGCCGGAGCCGCGCCATAGTAAAGCCCAGGACCCTTCGGCTACGCTCAGGGCAGGCTCAAGTCCTGGGTACCCGATGCGATAAGGCAGCGGAGCCCCAGCGGGGCGGCACCACACTTAACGATTTGGCCCGGCGAACCATTCCACCCGCACTCGGCCCAGCTCTTTCTTAACGCTCTCGACGCGCTTGGCCGCTTCGCGCTCCGACGCATACCCAGTCTCAATGGCGAAATGAGTGGCCTGGGGCAGGCGCGCCTTCTCGTTTTTTAGTTGCTGGCGCAGATTCGCCGTCCCTCCGACGTGCAGGGGATTCTCCACCTGAAAGAGCACGTAAACTCCTGCTTCCTGGGGAGCAGCCGCTATCTCGGCTTCGGTATAAGGGTGCAGTTCGTGGAGAGCCATCAAGGTCATGGTATCAGGCGGCGAACAAACGCCGGCAAATGTAAATAAGCGCCACGGCGGCTATCGAATCGTGTCAGAATTCGTCTTCTGAGGTTGTGCGCCCCACGTCGGTCATGTGGAGGGTCTATGAAGCGCCGGGATTTCCTGATCAGCGCATCCTGGGGTTTGGCAGCCGCCTGGGCGGGAGCGAAAGTTCCCGCTGCGCTTGCCGCGCCCAGCCTGCCGCGGAAATTCAGCGCGACGGATACGGTTGTGCTTGGCAAGACCGGCATCCGTACCAGCCGCCTGGCTATGGGCACCGGCACCATTGGCTTTGGCCACCATTCCAATCAAAGCGCGCTGGGCGTGCAGGGCCTGTCCCGCCTGCTACTCAATGGGTACGATCACGGCCTGCGCTTTTTCGATACCGCCGACGCTTACGGCACCCACCCGCACGTGGCCGAAGCCCT
>DATEGM010000374.1:0-6699 GCA_035280085.1 Terriglobales bacterium | reverse complement strand
CACATGAAGGTGCAGTTATTGCCGCGGGAGATGCCGGTGAGCTGGCTGCTCAGCCGCTGGCGAGGGCGGCAGGAAGCGCTGACCTTCGAAGCCGACCTGGCCTGTCCTCCTACCTTCAACCTGGAAGTGCGAAACTATCGCTGGCGCAAGCGCGGAACCCGGCAGATTGCAGAGGCCGAAAATCTGGTTCTGGTACGCACCGGCCCCGTGGTGCTGACCACGCGGGGAGACTGGCAGCAGGACCTGACCAACATGATGCATGGCCTGCTGGCCTCGCGCGACTGCAACTTCGAGCGGGTGGAGTTTCGCCGCCGCAGCCCCCACTTTTCCGCAACCCTGCCCCTCAAGTGCCTTGATCTGAACGGCGAAGGCGCTGCGCAGCTGTTTGAGGCATTGCACGAACTGGCTACCGGGGCTTCCGCCGCGATGTTCTAAGCCTCCGCCGGCCCACTACAATGGCCGGGTGGGTTTCCGTATCCGTCAATTCCGCAAGGAAGATTTCGAACCTTTGTGGGCCATTGACCAGGAGTGTTTTCCGGCGGGCATTTCCTATACCCGCATTGAGCTAGCCTTCTATATGCGGCGGGCGCGCGCCTTTACGCTGGTAGCGGAAAAGGAAGGGAGTCCCACTCCGGAACCTGACCGGACGGGCCGCGGCATTATGGGTTTTCTGGTGGGCGAGGCGAGCGCACGGGGAGCGGGGCACATTATAACCATTGACGTGCGGCCTGAGGCCCGGCGGCACCGCGTGGGGACGGCGCTGCTCGAAGCGGCTGAGGAGCGGTTGCGCGGCGGCGGCAGCGGGCACGTTTTCCTTGAGACTGCGGTCAACAACGCGCCCGCCATCGCCTTCTACAAGCGCCACGGTTATGAGCTGATCAAGACCATTCCGCGATATTACAAGAACGATCTGGATGCGCTGCTGCTGGGAAAAAGGCTGAAGGCGGTAACCAAGTAGCACCCGGCGCGAAAGGCTGCGGTTTCAAAGTTTCAAGGTTTCAAGGTTTCGGTTACACCCCGGCTTTTCGGAGAAGAGCGGACCACTCTGGACCCTGGAAACTTTGAAACCTGGGAAACCTTGAAACGTGTCCGGGCTCATAGAGGGTACTGGCCTCACATTTTGATCATGTATTTGCCGCAGGCCTCGAAAGCGGACAGCAGGTGGGTCATGCCCAGGAGCTGGCGAATGCGCTGGTTGAGGTTGATGAGCTGCAACTGACAGCCAGCCGTCTTGGCGGAGACGTAGAGGCCCACCAGAGCTCCCAGACCGGAACTATCCATGTGCGCCAAAGCGGTGAGGTCGAGAACCACGCATTTGGTCTGCGAAAGGAGCGGCTTGACGGTCTGGCGGAGCAGGTCGGTGCCTTCGCGCACCAGGCGCCCGCGGCACTCAACCACAATAGCCTCAGGTTCGGTACGGGTGTGCAGGCTGAGCGGGTGGGAATGGGCAGGTGTGGCGGTCATCAGCGATCCTCAGCGGTCCTCGAAGCGGCAAAGGCGGGAGCATTGTAGCGGAAGAGGAGGACTATCCCAAGAAGGGGCTCATGATAGTAAGTGATATCCACAGATATATGAGGCAACCCTAAAGGCAGCCGCAGCCTCTCACCTTCGCAGTGGTGCAACATCGCGGCACTCGCAACCACCGCGATTCCGGCCGGGACCCGAGGCCAACCTGCTCCGTCCCTCGGGTTACCGGCCGGTGCTGTTTCAAGGACTCGGAAACTTTCGGCGTTCACCACCGGGTTACGCAGCAAGGGCGCCGCAAAAACCTTCGCTGCATGCTTCTCAGCAAAATCTTTGAATGTCATCCTGAGCGCAGCCGGGTGATTCGCGGGTGAATCATCCGGCGGAGTCGAAGGACCTCGCGTTTGTTCGCGCTCCAAACATGTCTCCCACCTCTAGAAACTCCCTTATACATGTCGGCGCTTCCCACCCTATAGGGGTCTTTCGACTCGGGCGTTCGCCCTCGCTCAACATGACAGGGGAAAGAGTGTGGAGCTTAGGCGAGCTGGGCTCGCCCGGACAGCCGAGGGCGGCTGTCCCTACGTGAGCCCGGCGGACAGCGAAGGGCGGCTGTCCCTGCCTAGGTAGCTGCTCAGGCGGCTTTAGGCTGGTCGGGTTCCTGGCTGCCGCTTTGCGGGGGGTGCACCGCCAGGTCCATGGTTTCGGAGGCGATGGAAATGTCCTTGCGCTGCTGCACCCGTTTGAATACTTCCGTGTAGATGAAATTGGTGGCGGAGCGGCGCTTCTTGGGCTCGACCAGATAGCGCAGGGTGAGCTGCACCCAATTGCTGGTCACCTGCAGGTACACGGTAGGCTCGAGCTCGAATTCGGGCACAAGGAAGTAGCGCTGCATGCGGCGCATCTGCGCCTGCGCGCCTTCCAGGAACTCGTGCGTGTACTGCTTTCCCACCTCGAGCAGGATTTTAGAGGCTTCCTGCACGTTGCTCGCGTAGGTGACAGGGAGCTGGATTTCGTCCCAGATGTAGGAGAAGTTCTGCGTGTAGTTGTAAACCGGATTGCCGAAAATAATGGAATTGCTGAACTGAACCATGCGTCCGGTAGCCTGGTCGCCGCCAATCCAGTTGCCCAGTTCCATCATGCGGGTATAAAAGAAGCCGACGTCCACCACGTCGCCGGTGAGTTGGGTGATCTGGATGCGGTCGCCAACGGAGTAGATATGGCCGGCAAAAATGGCAATTCGTCCGGCGATGCTGAGCAGGGGGTCTTTTAGAGCGACAGCAACGCCGGCGCCAATCAGTCCCCAGAACGTTCCCTTGGCGTGGAACAGGCGCGACCAAAGCGCGGCGATGACGACCACGACCCCGACGATAAGGGCAGTGTTGAGGAAGCTGATCTTGCGGTAATGCTCCTTGGGATCGTAAACGTGCGCGTCAAAGTACTTGCGGCCGAAAAAACTGAGCAGCCAGGCCACAGCGATGGCCGCCACGGTCCCGATAACAGCGACTGGGTCGTGCAAGTAATGGTGCAACCATCCCATCTCTGATTCCGATGCGAATAATCAGGCTGGCGGCAGGATTGCCGGCGCCGCGCCTGGGGAAGCCAAGTTGCGGATGGTACATTGGCTGGTTCCTTTATGGCAGGCGAGCAGGCAAGGCGGCCTTCAGCGAGCCCCAAAGCGGGCAGGAGCAAGCAACCTGTGGCGCGGGTGGCGGTGGACACCGGCGGCACGTTCACCGACTGCGTATGGGTGGAAAACGGCCGCCTGCGGATGCTGAAGGTGTTCTCCACCCCAGACGATCCTTCGCAGGCCATCGTGCAGGCTGTCGAACGCAGTGGTCTGGCATCCGCGCTGGTGCTGCTGCACGGAACCACGGTGGGCACCAATTCGCTGCTGCAGCGGCGCGGGGCGCGTGTGGCCTTCGTGACTACGGAAGGCTTCGAAGATTCCATTCAGATCGGGCGCCAGGCGCGGCCCAAACTCTACGACTTTTTTTTTGATCCGGTGCAGCCGCTGGTGCCCCCGCGCCTGCGCTTTGGCGTGCGCGAACGGACGGCCTGTGACGGCCAGGTACTGGAGCGGCCAAGCGAGGCTGAATTGCGCCGGCTGCGGCAGGCGCTGGAGGAGTCAGGGGCGGAAGCGGTTGCCGTGTCACTGCTGTTTTCATTCGTGAACCCGGAGAACGAGCGCGCGGTAGCGCAGACGCTGGCTGGCTTGAGCAACGGGAAAAGCGATGTGCCGCTTTCGCTGGCGCACGTGGTGCTGCCCGAATTTCGTGAATATGAGCGGGCCAGCACCGTGGTGGTGAACGCCTACCTGCAGCCGCTGATGCAGCGCTATCTGGAAAACCTGGGCAAACGGATGGCAGCCGGGCACGGCAAAGCATCGGTTTTCATCATGCAGTCGAGCGGGGGCATCACGTCGCTCGCGGCAGCGGCCGCGGAGCCGGTGCGCACCGTGCTTTCGGGCCCGGCGGGAGGAGTGGTGGGGGCGGCGGCGGTGGGCCGGCGCAGCGGCTATGAACGCATCATTTCCTTCGACATGGGCGGCACCTCCACCGACGTGGCCCTGGTGGAGGGTGAGCCGCGCGCCGGCAACGAAGCTGAAGTGGCTGGCCTGCCGGTGCGCGTGCCCATGCTCGACATTCACACCGTGGGCGCGGGTGGGGGCTCGATAGCGCGCTTTGACGCCGGCGGGGCGCTACGCGTGGGGCCGCTTTCGGCGGGGGCTGATCCGGGCCCGATCTGCTATGGCAAGGGCGAGGAGCCGACGGTCACCGATGCCAACCTGCTGCTGGGCCGGCTGCCGGAGGATAGATTCCTGGGTGGCGAGTTCAGCTTGGATGTAGAGCGCGCGCGGCGGGTGGTGAAGAACTGGCTGCAGAAGAACCGGTCATCGCTGAGTGTGGAGCAATTCGCCGCCGGCGTGATTCGAGTGGTCAACGCCACCATGGAAAAAGCACTGCGGGTGGTCTCCATTGAGCGCGGCTACGACCCGCGCGATTTCACGCTGGTGGCCTTTGGTGGCGCGGGCGGGATGCATGCCTGCGAATTGGCAGCGGCGCTGGGCATTCCGCGAGTGTTGCTGCCGCCTCTGCCCGGCGCGCTCTCCGCCTACGGCATCCTGGTCAGCGACATCGTGAAGGACTACTCACGCACCGTCCTCTGGCGCGCTTCCGGCAAGTTGCCAGAACCTAACTTGCGCCGGCAGTTTGAAAGCTTCGAGCGGCAGGCGCGGTCGGCGTTTCGGGCGGAAGACTGGGCGGGCGCGCCCCGCTTTGAGCGCAGCCTGGATGTGCGCTATCGCGGCCAGGGCTACGAACTGAACGTGCCCTTTACGGCAAACGCGCTGGCCGCGTTTCACCAGGAGCATCAGCGCCGGTATGGGTATAGCCGGCCGGAGCGGGAGGTGGAGATTGTCACCCTGCGTTTGCGGGCGCGGCTCCCCAGCCCCAAGGCGCCGGCTGCGATCGGTACGAGGACGACCTCGGGCAAGAAAATGGAACGGCGTCGGGTGATATTCGACGGCCGGGCGGTTGCAACGCCACTTTACGAGCGCGGTACGCTGGCCCCACGCCGTACGTATCGGGGTCCAGCCATTGTAGTGGAGTACGGCGCCACGACGGTCGTGCCGCCGGGGTTCCGGTTCCGGGTGGACAGCAGGGCATGTTTGATCATCGAGAAGGCCTAACCACAGAGTGAGCTTTTACCGACTGCTGGCTGGCCGAGGGTCAGAACAGCCTGTGGATCGCCACCGGACCGACTGCTGGCTCGGAGAGGTCGGGAACCAGCCAGCCAGACGCCAGAAGTGGCCGGCATCAACGCCTGACTATGCTTTATGCCCTTTGGGAAATCCGATCGAGGTAACCCAATGGGACCGAAGCCCGAAGGGCCGACATACTAAAGCCCAGGACTGCCGAGTGTGTGTGAGAACGTTCTTTCGCCCCGCTGGGGCTACGAATTTACTCGACTTTGCCCCCCGGACTTACGTCCGGGGCTACATTCTGGTGCCGCTCCGCGGCTCAAGAAAGACGGTATTGTTCCACCGCGGTTGAGATTTCTGCGTTCTCACACAGACTCGGAAGTCCTGAGTAACCTCGAGATAATCGAGGCCCGAAGGGCCGACATACTAAAGCCCAGGACGGAAGTCCTGGGTAAGGTGGCATTAGACTTCCGGAGCCCCGGAGGGGCGGCACCCACCCAAGATGCGGTTTCGCTCAGCCGGGGAGCGCCGCGCGTATCACGTGCAGCAAAGGCGCGGGATAAACACCCAGCCAGATCAGCAGCAAGGTAAGGACCACCAGGACGGAAGACCCGAATGCCATGCGCGGCGCAACCTCCGCGGTTTGCTCAGCGGTGTCATACAGCGCAAAGATCACGCGCAAATAGTAAAAAGCGCCAATCACGCTGCTGACCACCAGAATGATAATGAGCGCCCAGGCGGAAGACGCAGCGCCCGCCGCCACCACATAAAATTTGCCGATGAAGCCGGCGGTCACCGGAATGCCGCTGAGCGAGAGCAGCATAGCGGTCATTACGCCGGCCAGCGCCGGTCGCCGCCAGAACAGCCCTCGATACGTTTGCAACGATTCCGCATCTTCGTCGCCGTTGGAAAGCACCGTCACTACCCCGAACGCCCCAATAATGGTCACGAAATAGGCCACCAGGTAAAACGTGACCGCCTCCACGGCCAGCACCCCGCTGGCAATAAACGCGACCAGCACGTACCCCATGTGCGCGATAGATGAATAAGCCAGGATGCGCTTCACATTCGACTGCAGCAGGGCCAGCAAGTTGCCGCCCAGCATGGAAGCGATGGCGATGATGGTGAAGACCACGACCACGGGCGCGTAGTTGTGCAGTTCCAGGCGGTAGAAGTAGCGCAGCAGCAGGGCGAACATTCCGCCCTTAGAAACAGTGGCGATGAAGGCGGCTACCGGCGGAGGCGCGCCTTGGTAAACGTCAGGCGTCCACATGTGGAACGGAACCAGCGCCAGCTTGAAAGCCATGCCGGTAATAATCATCGCCAGGCCCGGCAGAAGGAGCGTGCGGTTTGGGCCGGCTGTTTCCATCATCAGGCTGGCCATGCGGCTGAATTCCATGGTGCCCACGGCGGCGTAAATTAGTGCCATGCCAAAGAGCAGGAATGCGGCCGACGCCGCCGCCAGCACCAGGTACTTGATGCCCGCTTCCAGTGCCGTCTTGCGCGGGTAAATGTAGGCGTTCAGCGCGTAGAGC
>DATEGM010000373.1:0-2241 GCA_035280085.1 Terriglobales bacterium | reverse complement strand
GCCCGGTTACGCGAGGTAATGGGCACGGGTGACCGGGTCCTGTTCGACGGCGAAATCTTTGATGAGGCTACCACGCTCGCGGGCTACGACAATCCCACTAATCGCCGCTTTGCATTTTCACCTCTAGCCGGCATGGGTCTGACGGAACGCGATGGCGAACTGCGCTTTGAATTGCGCCGAGGCAGCGGCGGCATCCATGAGGTCGCAAAGTTCTTCATTGCCGCGCGCGACCTGGAAGTGCGGGTTGCGGGCGCATTTCTGCAGCTAGCGGCGGGGGAGAAGATTTTGATGAGCAGCTCTATCAAGTACGACGAGGAAACCTTCTATCCGCTCATCGAGAATGGCGGGTTTGTCATTGAGCTTGCGGCCAAGAGCGAAGATGGCAAGTTCCTGCTGGCCGGCGCGAGGCCGCGTTAATTCACCACAGAGGCACGGAGACACAGAGAAAACAATCTGGAATTCATTTCCGCGGATGCACGCGGAGTTTACCGATGAGTGGATTCGAATCCACGGACGTCCCATGTCGATCCGCGAATGTCGAACTGGTGAATCAAAACCATGAAATCTCTGTGCCTCTGTGTCTCTGTGGTGAAAATCATGGTTTGCGGCCGTGGAGTTTGGCGGAGACCACGGCGCGGGCGGCGTCGGCCAGGGGCATGGGGCCGCAGCAGCTTCCCACCGGCTGCGACAAATCCAATCCGTAGGCTTCGCCCAGCTTCTTGGAAGCTGTGATCTGCGGAATCTGCAGGCCGTCAAAACCGGCGTCCAGCGCCATGCCGACGTAATCGGTGAGCAGGCTAGCGCCCGCAATGCAGCCCACGTAGGCCTCCACATCGCGCGCCACCTCTTCCGGCAAGGGGCGCAGGAGCACCAGGTCACTTATGGCAAACCCGCCTCCTGACTTAAGCACGCGGTAGATCTCACGAAAGACCGCGGGCTTGCTGGTGCTCAGATTGATGACGCAATTGCTGATCACCAGGTCAACGGAATTGTCATCCACGGGCAAGTTTTCAATCGCGCCTTTGCGAAATTCGACATTGGCGGCGCCCAGTTCGGCGGCATTCTTGCGCGCCAGTTGCAGCATTTCGTCGGTCATATCCACGCCAATGACGCGTCCCTGCGGCCCGACTTTGCGCCAGGCCAGGAAGGCGTCGAAACCGGCGCCGCTGCCCAAATCGAGCACAGTCATGCCCGGCTCAATGGCGGCGAGGGCAAGGGGATTGCCGCATCCCAGGCCAAGATTGGCTTGGCCGGCAATCTTCAGCTCTTCCGGCGAATATCCGATGATGCGCGCGACATCAGTCGCGTTACTGCTGCCGCATCCCGGTCTTTTTCCTTCCGCAATGTCGGAGTAGTGGCGGCGCACGCTTTCGGTGATGGTGGAATCAGTGCTGGCCATGGTTCTTCCTCTTTTCCGGAGGGCGAGCTGAGCGCCGCTCCAAGCTGCAGGTAAATGTCATCTCCGCTCCTTCTCCCTGGATCTGGCAGCAGCCATCCGGCGCCAGCGCCTGATTCAGCAGGCGGATGGCGGACAACAGTTGCGGCTGCAAACCCGCAGGAAAGGCGGAAAGGATATTGCGGGTGCGCTCCAACATGAGCTGATCAATCTTGCCGCGCACGTGCCGGCCGTGCTGAGTGATGGCCACACTGGCCGCGCGGCCGTCGCGGGCGGCGCCGCGCACGCGTTTGACCAGTTGCCTGGCCTCCAGCTTCTCCAGCACGCGGGTCATGGCGCTGGGGGAAATGCCGGCAGACGTGGCCAGATCGGAAATGCGCGCCCCCTCGCCGGCTGCCAAGGTGCGCAGAATGCCGCATTGCCGGGTAGTCAAGCCTTCACAACAAACTTCATCCGGTCCCACCCGGCCCAGCAAACGGGAGAGACGTTCGAGTTCTTGCGACCACTGCTGCAGGTCCTGCACGAGCTAATGTTAGAGCCAACATTTGCATGAGTCAAGCAAATAAATATCGGCACGGGCTGGACTACTTCCCACCCAAATCGCCCCGTCTGACACGACAGCAGATAAACAGGAGGCAAGTCATGGCAGATCGCAAGTCTGGAAGAAAGCGCCCGGCGGATTCGTCCGCGGCCTCCTAGCCGCTCCATAACAAAACATCAAAGGGATGTTGGCGGGCCAATTGTGCATTATGGCTTCGGCTGCGCCGGCGGCGCGCTGTACGGCGCGGCTGCGGAGCTTTTCCGCTCCTTAGCAGGGGCTTCGGGTTGCCGTTGGCTGCGGCACT
>DATEGM010000372.1:0-2359 GCA_035280085.1 Terriglobales bacterium | reverse complement strand
CCCTCGGCCGCGGCGCTATCGTCTGGCCGCAATGGCGCCGTTCGCCACAAAAAACGGCAGGAGGCGCGACTTGTTCGCATCTTTTTTGCCGCTACTTACATCGAAATTTGATAGCTCTCCGGGAGACAAAATGTACTTGGTACCGGTAAGAACGAAATCCCGGGCATTGCTGTGCCTTGTCGCAGCGCTGGCCTTGCTGGCTGCACGCCCGGCACAGGCTGCGGAAAAGCCGCGCCTGCAGGTGGACAGCTACAACATTGACGCCCAGCTCATTCCCGCCAAGCACCAGTTGGTGGCCCACGTTCAGGTTAAGTTCACGGCGCTGGAGGACTTAAGTGTTGCGGTTTTCGAACTGCACAACGACCTGCGGCCTACCCGTGTTCTCGATGGCGACGGCAAGCCGCTTTCCGTGGAGCGCGTCACTCAGGATTCCACCATCCGCATCGCCTTGCCGAACGGCCTGACCAAGGGCAACTCCACCACTCTGACCATTGATTACGCCGGCACGCTCGAGTCCGGCGACAACAGCCCGGTGCAGGGCCTGAAGCTGGCTTACGTTGGGCCAGAAACCTCGTACCTGCTGTATGCCGGGCGCTGGTTCCCCGTCAGCGGCTATGGGCTCAACCGCTTTACCGCCTCCATGCATATTACGGTGCCCAACTTCATGACCGTAATCGGCAGTGGCGCCACCACCGTCGCCGGCGGAGCTCCTGCCGTGACCGAGGAGGTGGCCAAAAAAGCTGCTCCCGCGCGCCGCCGCCGGGGTGAGCGTGAACGACTGCCCGCTCCCGCCGCCGAACCCGCCGGCAATGGCCCCGTCCACACCTTCACCCTGGTATGGGATAAGCCCAGCTTCCCCGGCACCATCATCGCCGGGCAATTCGGTGACAGCACTTACACTGCCGGCGGGCTCAACGTTCACGTCTACTTCCAGCCCCTGCACAAGAACATCGCTTCCCAGTACGGCGAAACCGCCGCGAAGGAATTCCAGTATTTCTCCTCGCTCTACGGCCAGCCTATGTCCACCAACTTGAAAGTGGTGGAAATCCCCGATGATGCTGGGCTGCCCACGGCCTGGGCGCCGGAGATTGCGGCCATGTCTTCCGGCAACATCAGCGACAAGGTGAACTACCGCCTCCTGGCCAATGTCATTGCCCATCAGTGGTGGGGCGTCTCCGTTAGCCCGGCCACCATTAACGACTGGTGGCTGAACGATGGCTTTGCCCGCTACTCCGAAGTACGCTACGTGGAAGAGGCGGCCGGCGAGCAGGCTTTCCAGGACATGATGAAGGACGTCAGCGTGGGCGCGCTCGCCTACGATACCGTTCCCCTGGCCAGCGTCGGCAAGATGGACCCGTTCTCCCCTGAGTTCCAGTCCCTCACCACCGACAAGGGTGCGGAAATTCTCAACATGCTGCGCTGGATCATGGGCGACGACAAATTCGACAACACCATGCGCGGCTTCGCCATCCAGTTTGCCGGCAAATCCGCCACCGTAGCCGATTTCCAAAATATCGCCCAGCAGCACTATGGCGACCAGCTCACCTGGTTTTTCACCCAGTGGCTGAACTCCACCGGTGCTCCCGACTTTAAGAACAAGTACACCGTCTACCGCCTGGGCAGCGGCAAAGGCTTCCGCATCGTGGGCGAAATCACGCAGGACCTTGACCTGTTCCGCATGCCGGTTGAGCTGAAGGTGGATACCGACGGTAAGACCGAACAGAAGCGCATCGAGGTAGTGGGCACCGATTCGCCTTACACGGTTGACACCTACGGCCGCCCGCGTCGTATCGTGATTGATCCCAACGATTGGGTGCTGAAGAACTCCTCCGACGTCAAGGTGCGTACCGCCATCATGCGCGGCCAGGGCTTTGTCCGACAGGGAGACCTGGCTCAGGCTCTCACCGAATTCCAGAAGGCGCTCGACCTTAACAAGAACAGCTCGCTGGCGCACTACCGCATCGCGGAAGTCTTCTTTCTGCAGCACAACTACCAGGCGGCTGCCAATGCTTACCGCGAAGCCGAATCTGGCGACCTCGATCCCAAGTGGGTCGAGGTGTGGAGTCACATCCGGCTGGGAAATATTTTCGATCTGACCGGCCAGCGCGAGCGCGCCACCAATGAATACCGCCAGGCCCTGCAGACCAACGACAACACTCAGGGCGCGCTGGAAGAGGCTCGCAAGTATCTGCAGGCGCCTTATCAGCAGAAACCCAGCTCGGGCCAGTAGACGAAGGATCCAGTACCGGTACCGAGTACCTGAGAAAAACCTGATTAAGGCCTTGGCTTCGTCTTCATTTCGCAATTCGATGGCACTCGCAAAGAGGCTAAGGTCTCGTCGCGCTACCGCCCCAGTCCG
>DATEGM010000371.1:0-2590 GCA_035280085.1 Terriglobales bacterium | reverse complement strand
GCCATCATTACGCCGCCACAAGCCGCCATTCTGGCGGTGGGGCGAATTGCCGACCGCCTGGTGGTGGTGAATGGCAAGCCCGAAGTGCGGCCCATGATGACGCTGACGCTTTCCTGCGATCACCGGGTGGTGGATGGCGCGCAGGCGGCTCTGTTCCTGAAAGACCTGGCGGAAGCCATCCACGATGCCGGCGATACTCTGGGTTAATCTGTAATTTAGTCATTTGTAATTGGAAGCTGGCTTATAAATCGGTTTTGAAAGGGCGTGGCTTCAGCCACGCCATGAAAGCCGCTTAGACATTGGGCTTTAGCCCCTGCGGGCATCTCCAGGTTGCGGCATTTGGTCCCAAGAGGTGCTCCGAACCGAACTGGTTCCGAAGATTACAAATTACAATTTACTCAATTACAAATTCCTACAAATTCTCCGCCCCCACCCCCTCCGGCGTGGCCTGCACGCTGGTGATCTGATCCGCCTGGCGCAGTTCGGGGAACCGCCAGGCCCAGATTGCGATCACCACCAGCGTGCCAATTCCTCCCAGCACGACTGCCGGAACCGTGCCGAACCACTGCGCCGTTATGCCCGACTCAAACTGCCCAAATTCGTTTGAGGTGCCAATGAAGAGCATGTCTATGGCATTCACCCGTCCGCGCATTTCGTCGGGCGTGGCCAACTGCACCAGGGTGCCACGGATGACCACGCTCACCATGTCCGTGGCCCCCACCAGCGCCAGCGCGAGCAGCGAGATCACCATGCTGCGGGAGAGGCCAAACACAATGGTGAACACGCCGAATCCGGCCACGCACCACAGCATGGTGGCGCCCACACGGCCGCGCAGCGGGCGTTGCGCCAAAAGCAGAGCCATAGTCCCCGCCCCCACGCCCGGCGCGCTCCGCAGCAGCCCCAGGCCCCAGGGGCCGGTGTGCAGAATCTCACGCGCATAAACCGGTAGCAGTGCCACCGCGCCCCCCAGCAGAACAGCAAACATGTCCAGGGAAATGGAGCCCAGGATGAGCTTCTGCTGCCATACGTAGCGGAAGCCGGCCAGGACGCTGCCTAACCCTAGCGGCTCCTTCCGGCGAATGCGCATGCGGTGCTTGAGCCGGCTTAGAGCGAAGAAAGCAACGGCGCCCGCGGCCATGGCGGTGGCATAAACGGCGGTGGGTCCTCTAAAAGCGGCGTAAATCAGGCCACCGACCACTGGGCCCATGATGGTCGCGCTCTGAAACACGCTGGCATTCCAGGCCACGGCGCTGGGGAAGTGCTCCTCGGGAACCAGTTGCGGCAGCAGCGCGCGCCCGGCGGGGCCGTTGAAGGACCGAACTACCCCCAGCAGCACCAGCACCATGTAGATGGCATGCACTGACCGGGTGCCGCGCCAGGCAATCTCCAGCAGCAGCGCCGAACAAACCGCGAATCCGCCGTAACACGCCAGCAGCAGGTGGCGTCGGTCCAAACGGTCCGCCACCTGGCCGGAGATTAGGAACAAAAAAATTCCCGGCAGAAACTGCGCCAGGCCGACCAGGCCGAGATCCAGGGGGCGCTTGGTGATGTCGTAAACCTGCCAGCCCACCGCTACGGACTGCATTTCCAGCGCCAGCACAATGAACAGGCGGCCGACCTCGTAAGAGACGAAGTTGGGATAAGTGAAGGCCGCTCGGCTGGCGTTTTTTTCGCTCCCGGGGTTCGGCATCAGGTCACAAGATGATACAGACAAATGCCGCCGCGGCTAAGAGCCGGGCTGGATGCCTTTCGGATGTATGCAGGCCGCCGGTGCGGTATAAGCAAAGTCTTGACCCCAGCGGCGGTCGAGTGGTAGAAGCATCATACCAATTTTAAGCATAGGTGCTGACGCATGCTCCGTTTCACATTGCTGGTCTTAGGCTCACTTGGAATGTTGGGTGCTGTTCTGTTCGCCCCCGGGATTATTCCGACAGCGTGGGCGCAACTGCCGGGCGGCGCTCCCGCCGCGGAGGAAACCCCTTCTCACGGCTATGTGATTCGCAAGCCGGTTCCCGGCTCCGATATTCCCGCCGACTACACCTTCGTCCTCACCAAGGACGAAATCTACGTTCCCATTGCCGTGCGCAAGCCCGCTGGCAACGGCCCTTTCCCAGTCGTCACCATGGGTTTTGGCGAAGGCAGGGAGGGCATGCGGAAAGTCGAGGACCTTGTCCGGCGCCTGGCTCCCATGCAGGACCGCATGATCAAGCGCGGCTATGTGGTGGCTACCATCAACTACCGCAACGAAGTGCCGCACTTCTATGAAGAGGAATACCGTGCCGGCCACAACCTGCCCGATAGCATCAGCGGCGGACGGCGCATGCTGAAGTCCAATCCCACCCTCGACCACGAGGACCTTATCGCCATCCTGCGCTATCTGAGAACCCTGCCCTATGTGGACAAGAACGGAATCGGCGCCATGGGCGTGAGCCACAGCGGGGAAATGATCCTCAAGGCGGCCAGCCAGTACGATTTCAACGCCGGCGTTTGCATCGAACCCGCCGCGCACGAGTTCTTGAGCGTCAACACCGGGCCCAGCGCCCCTCGCGAGGGCACGGAAATTCAGTATCAGGACATTGAAGTGGTGCGG
>DATEGM010000370.1:0-5355 GCA_035280085.1 Terriglobales bacterium | reverse complement strand
GTTTTCATAGAGTTCGCATGTTGCCGGCAGGCGGGTGGCGGGGGCGTGCTCCAGTTCACGAAATACCTCGTCACAGAAAAGAATGATTCCCCGGTCGCGGCAGAGCGCAACCACCTCGTCCAGCACGTTTCTCGGCATCAGCAGCCCCAGCGGATTGTGCGGTGTGCAGATGTAGAGGATCTTTGTGTTCCTGCGGATGAGATTCTCCAGTTCCTTCACGTTGTGGGCCCAACCCTGGCCGGGCTGGCGGCGCCATTCGCTCACTTCCGCTCCTGTGCTGCGGGCGAGCTCCAGCCCGCTTTCGAAACACGGCGTCTCCACGATGGCGTGGTCCGAAGAGCCCAACAGCGCGTTGTAAACCAGCAGAATGCCTTCTTCAGCGGACGAAACGACAAGCACCTGCTCCGGGGCGATGTTTTTGTAAATTCCGGCAATGGTCGCGCGCAGCCAGGGAGCGCCGGGTGATTCGGTGTAGCCGCACCAGTGCCGCAGGAGGCGCTCGTGGCTGCCCGGCTCCAGGTCGAGCACCTCCTGGATGGTGCGCGATTCCGCATCTGAGCTGCTCAAAAGATATTTGGCGGAAAATTCGTGCTTAGCAAAATAGTGTTCGATCCTGAAGGGCTTGACTTGCATGAGTGAGGTCCTCGCGGACAGGGAATAGATGCGCCAGGAATCAGGAGTTACGGAAATTTTTTATCCTGCCAGCGCAGTCGACGATCACGCCCAGCTCCGGCCATCTGCACTGGCCAAAGGCCGGCCGCACACGTGCTATTGCGGCAGGTGCATGCGGCGCAGGAGGTCCTGGAATCGGGGATGGGAACGCAGACCATCCCAATCCCTGGCTACCGCCAAATGTATTAAAGGACTCTCTTTAGCGGCGTAAGCTTTCTCCAGCCAATAGAGGGTGCGTTCGTTCTCTCCGGCGTGAGCGTATAGACGCGCGATGCGCACAGCGGGAACATGAGTCCGTGCCGAGCGCGCGGCCAGCGTGTCAGCCGCACGCTTCATAGCCCGGCGGTAACCGGCTTCGCGGTTGCCCTCCCGCAAAGCTCCTACCACTTCCTGATCGCCGAGCGCCAAAAAGAATCGCTCCGCTTCCTGCTCCGCTTCCTGGTCCATTCCTTTTTTGTAGAAGGCACCCCATAAACCCAAGTGGGCCGAGGAATAATTAGGTTCCGCAGCCAGAACCTTATGCAGTTGCACAATGGCTTCGTCGTAGCGGCCCACGTAAACCAGCTGCCAGCCATAGAAGCACTGGAAAAAATAGCTCATGGGGTCCAATTCCAGCGCGGTATGGACCTCCCGCTCCCATTCGCCCTTGCGCAACTGGGAAATCAGGTAGTCGGCGTACATGAAGTGAGCGTTGGCATGGCTGGGGTTCAGTTGAATTGCCCGCTGGAATGCTTTTTCCGCAGCCGGGTAATCGCGCTCAAAAATGTCCAGATTCGCAAGGCTGACGTGGGCATCGGCGAGTGTCTCGTCAATTTCCAGCGCCTTTGCCAGAGCCGCCCTTGCTTTGGCCATGGTTTCCTGGGGAGAGAGGAAGCCGGCGTCACTACGCAACATCCAAACGTCCGCCAGACCCACGTACGCCAGGGCGTAATTCTGATCTTTGGCCAGGGCGAGCTGAAAATACCGCTCGGCGTTGTCCAACTCCGGTTTGGAGAGCTTGTACCAGTGAAACCGCCCTTTGAGATAGGCCTCGTAAGCTTCGGGGTTCACCTGCCGGGCGCTGGCCAGACGTTTCGCCTCCTCGGGCGTCAGCGCCACCCTGATCTCGCGGGCCACGCTGCTTGCGACCTCACTTTGCAAGGTCAGCACATCCTGCAAATCGCGTTCGTAGGTCTCTGCCCACAGATTCGTGTCCGTCGCCGCGTTGATTAGTTGTGCGGTGACCATTACCCGGCTGCCGGAACGCTGCACCGAGCCTTCCAGAATGCCCTCCACGCCCAGTTCGCGCGCGATCTGCGGCAGCGGCTTGTTCACCCCCTTGTACTGCATTACCGAGGTGCGCGAGATCACCTTCAAGGCCCGGATCTTCGACACATTTGTAATCAGCGACTCGGTCATGCCATCCGCGAAATAGTCCTGGCTGGCATCCCCGGAGAGGTTGGCCAGCGGCAATACGGCAAGCGACCGAATCTGAGGAGGCCCCGAGGCCGGCCACCAGCGGTGTTGCAGGCTGCGCCAATTCCAAACCAGGACGGCGACCAGAACTCCCGCTATGGCGATGGCCGCCATCAACCGCCGTTTGCGGCGGTGTGGCCCGGGCGCCTGCGAACTGGCGGCAAACCCGGTATTGGAGGGCATCGCCAGACGACGCAAATCTATCCCCAATTCACGCGCGGTTTGATACCGGTTCCCGGGCTCTTTTTCCAGGCACTTTCCGATGATCCGTTCCAACTCCACAGAAATCCCGGGATTCTGCATGGTGGGTGGCGCAGGGGAATGGCGGAGAATGGCGGCGATTATCTGCGAAGGTGCCACCCCGGCAAATGGCCGCTGCCCGGTGGCCATTTCGTAAAGTACAAGACCAACGGCGTGAATGTCCGTGCGCTCGTCTACCTCCTCCCCTGACAATTGTTCAGGCGCCATATAGGGCAGAGTTCCGATGATGCCTTGCCCTTCGCTGCAGGTCTCCGTCGCGGCGGTCGCGGTTACGGGATGCCGCAACTTCGCCAGCCCGAAATCAAGGACCTTCAGACGTCCATCGTGCGTCAGCCTGAGGTTTCCCGGTTTCAGGTCGCGGTGTATCACCCCATGTTCATGGGCGGCCACCAATCCTTCGGCCAGCTGGAATCCCAGACGAAGAGTATCGGCTTCCGGCAGCGGCCCCTTCGCCAGTTTGTCGCTGAGCGCCGAACCGGCAATGTATTCCATGACCAGGAAGTCCACACCTTGCTGCGTGTCGAAGTCGTAGATGGTGGCGATGTTGGGGTGGTTGAGCTTGGATAGCGCCATGGCCTCTTTGTGGAAGCGCTTGCGGGAGAGTTCGTCGGCCAGGACTCCGGGCGACAGAATCTTAATGGCCACGTCCCGGTCGAGGTGCTCATCGCGGGCACGGTAAACCTCACCCATCCCGCCGGCGCCAATCTTCTCCAGGACTTGATAATGTCCCAGCGTTACTCCAGGACCGCACTCTCCCTTTGCCTGCAGAACGCTCATGAGGGCGGGCCTCCCAGGGCTTGGAGTCCCTGCAGTTCCAGACAAGCATTAAGAGCCTGATTTGTCAGTGATGCTACGCACAGGGGGAAGGTAGTGGCGGACAACCGGCGCGCGCCCACTCAACCCGTTATTTGGCTTGAGCGGGAAGAAGAAGTTCAGCTCCCCCGCGTGGTTGCTTTCTCGGCCTTGAGCTGACGGGTAAGGATGCGCACCATCATACCGTCAAAGTGGGTGCCACTCAGTGCTTCCAGTTCGGCCATGGCGGCTTCGGGTGTGCGCGCGGCGGCGAAGGGGCGTTCGGTGGTCATGTTGACGTAGGCATCGGCTACGTGCAGGATGCGGGCGCCCAGCGGGATTTCTTCGCCGCGCAGGCCGGCGGGATAGCCGCTGCCATCGAAATTCTCGTGGTGGTGCTCCACCCAATCCCGCAGGCGGCGACTGCCGGGAATAGTGGCCAGGATTTCGCCGCCCACCCTGGGATGCATCTTCACCAGGTAGTACTCGTCTTCGGTCAACATCCCCGGCTTGTTAAGGATTTTCTCCGGCAGAAAAATCTTGCCTACGTCATGTACCCGCGCGGCATAAACCAGGTCTACCAGTTCGTCGGCTTCCATGCCCAGCGCGCGCCCCACGATGCGCGCATATTTGGCCACGGACTCGCCGTGGCTGGCGGCGTGCACTTCGCGGGTTTCGGCGGCCCGGCAGAGAACTTCAATCGCTTCCTTCAGCACTTCCGGATGGCACTCGCCTTCCGGGCCGCAGAATTTCTTCAGCGTGACCACCAGTTCCTCGGCGTATTCCGGCCCGGTGTGCTCGCGCTGCAGAAAGCCCTCGATGTAGCCGGCGATGAGCTGCCGCTGGACGGCCAGGGTTTCGCCTTCGGCGTATTCCTCGGCGGTGGAGACGCGATTGCCGCCCGCGTGCTTGGAAACGTACATGCCGGCATCGGCCACGCGCAGGCAATCTTCCGCGGTGGAGCCGTGCAGGGGGAAACTGGCCACGCCGAAGCTGCCGGTGATGTGCCGCTCGCTGAGCATGGGGTCGGTGGCAATCCACAGGCGCAGGCGCTCAGAGAGGATCTGCGCCTGCTCCACGCCGGTTTCGGGCATAAGGATGACAAACTCGTCGCCGCCATAGCGAGCCACCACGTTCGACTGGCGGCATTTCTGCTCCAGCAGCCTTCCCACGCGGGCCAGCACCAGGTCGCCTTCGAGGTGGCCCATGCTGTCGTTCACTTCCTTGAACTTGTCGAGGTCAATCATGACCACGGAAAAAGGGCGGCCGGAACGCGAGGCGCGGCGCCACTCGCCGGTGAGCGCCTCCCAGAAGAAGCGCCGGGTTTTGATGCCGGTCAAACCGTCGGTAATGGACTGCTGCTGCAGTTTCTGGAAGACGAACGCGTTGTGCAGTGCGGTGGCCAGCAGGTCAGCCAGCGTGTTCATGATGAGCACGTCCTGCGGGCTGAAGGCGTTTTCCCGCTGGCTCTCCACGTTGAGCACGCCCAGCATGCTGTCGCCGTAGGTAATGGGCAGGCAGAGCACGGAGCGCGATTCGCGCAGGATGCCCAGCAGTCGGCCATCGTCGGTGTTCTGCACTAGCGCCATTTCGTTGCTGCGCGCCACCCGCCCCACAATGCCCACGCCCAGAGGAATGCGCTTGCCCAGCGCCTTGGCGGTGGTGCCGGCTTCGGCCTTGATTTCGATGTCCTTGGTGGCGTAGTCGAGGATGCCGATGCCGATATGGTCGAACTGGAAGTTCTTCTGAATTTCGGCCACGATTTCGGCCAGCATCTGCTGCGCGTCTTCGCTGGAAATGGCGGTTTTCGAAACGCTGTTGAGGAAGGCCAGATGACGCGCCCGCTCCTGCTGGTCGGCGAACAAGCGGGCGTTCTCCACCGCTACGGCCACCTGGCCGGCCACCGTGCGCAGCAGTTCCAGGTCGCGCTGCTCGTAAGCGAATTCGCGTTCTACGTTCATGGCGGCCATGGCGCCGGCCGGCTTGCCGTTCAGGAAAATGGGCACTCCGGCAAAGCACTTGGCGGGACGACCAGGCACGAAGCGGGCGCCGATGCGTTCCCGCGTCTTGTCCATCTCGGAGCGCACCAACAGCGGCTGGCCGGTGCGGATGATGTATTCGGTAATGCCGTTGGCCAGTTTGCGCGAGCGCTTGTGCTGCAGGTGACCGTCGGTG
>DATEGM010000369.1:0-9485 GCA_035280085.1 Terriglobales bacterium | reverse complement strand
TGAAATTTCCGCCGCTTTGCCAGAGGAGGTCAATTTCACCTTGCCCGGCGGCATGGACCATCTGAGTGGCGCTCAGGCCCTTCCACGATGGCGGCTCGAAGCCCCACATTTCCGTGCTGGCGAACCGGCGGGCGTTTTCCTCGCTTACGGCCGAGCCCATCACGTAGGCTCCCGGCATGCCGCCCATTTCCGCCCCGCCCTGTACGCCGCTGTGGCCGCGGATGGGCATGAGTCCAGTGTACGGGCGGCCTACGTTGCCGCGCGCGAGCTGCAAGTTGACTAGGGCGCGCACGTTGTCGCTGCCATAACTGTGCTGCGTTATGCCCATGCTCCAGACCACCACGGCGCTGCGGGCCTTGCCAAACGCCTCCGCAAAGCGCTGCATGTCGGGACGGCGAAGGCCGGAGCCGCGTTCCAGTTCTTCCCAGGAGAGACTCCGCGCCTTGGCTTCCACTTGCTCCCAACCCACGGTGCGCTCGGCAATGAACGCTCGGTCCACCCAACCGTTTTCGATAAGAAATTTCAGAACGCCGTAGAAGAACGCAATGTCTCCGCCGGCGTGCACCTGAAAGAAATCGTCCACAATGCGCGTGCCGAATAGAGCGCTGCGGACCACCGAGGGCACCCAGTAGCGCTCCAGCCCCGGCTCGAGATACGGGTTGACTACAAAGACCTTCGTGCCCTTCTGCTTGGCGTAATACAGGTACTTGGTGGTCACGGGCTGGTTGTTGGCCGGGTTGCTGCCTACAAAAACAATCAGGTCGCTGCCAATCCAGTCGCTGTAGGAACACGTGGTCGCGGCGCAGCCCACCGTTGCATTCAGGGCCATGGTGCTGGGGGCATGGCAGATGCGGGCGCTGGTGTCCACATGGTTGGTGCCGAGGAAGCGCGCAACTTTCTGGTGGGCGTAGTAGGCCTCATTGGTCAGGCCGCGCGAAGTGATGTACCAGGCGATGCGATGTGGGTCGGTCTCGCGCAACCCCTCGGCAACGGTGGTAAGCGCTTCGTCCCAGGAGACGCGGCGAAAACCCTTCTCCCCGCGGCGTCGGATCATGGGAACGGCGAGCCGGCCGAGTTGGCGAAGTTTTTTTTCGGACAGCCCCCGCAAGCTGTCCACATCTTCCAGCTTGCGCCAGTCCATGGCGGGCATGGTGTTGAGGCGCAACAACTGCAGGCGCACGGCGCAGAGATGGACGCCCTTCATGGTCCAGTCGCGAATGCCCGTGGTTCCGAGGGAGCAACCGTCGCAGCAGCCGTTATTCAGAATGCGCCAGGCGTAGCCCAGGTTATCGCGGTTTTCCCAGATGGTGGAGGCGATGTCTTTGTAGGCGTTGGGGTGCTGCTGGGTGACGCCATATGGAATCAGACTAACCCACTGCCGCTGCTTGCGACGGGCGGCATCCATGCTCATCCCGTTCTCCCGAGTACTAGTGCGAGCTGACGAACCGTTCCGAAACCCGCTGGTTATGCGACCCGCAGCGGCTTTCCCACGCAAGCCCGCTGGCGAGTGACGCAAAAGATAGCTCTTACCGCGGATGTTTGCAAGCCGGGCCATGTAACATCGCTGTAACATTTAAATGGCGTTTTGCTCCAGCGGTCACGGCTTGCATCGCGTCCGGTGAGAGGGTATTGTTTCCGCCGGGCAACACTGCTCAGGAGTCGCAGAGATGCCGCTGGAATTGAGTACCCGGAGCCTGGCCGGGAGCAGCGTAATAGGCTGTAGCGGCCGAATCGTGCTGGGGGATGAGTCAGCGAAGCTCCGCCACGTTGTGAAAGAAGCGCTGGCTGAGTGCAATCAGATTGTGCTCGATCTCGGGGGTGTTAGCCACATTGATAGCACCGGGCTGGGCGTTCTGGTCGGCTTGCACGCCTCGGCCCGCCACGCGGGAGGCGGGATCAAGCTGGCCAACCTGAATCCGCGGCTGCGCGATCTGCTGGGCATCACAAGGCTGCTCACGATTTTTGAAGTCTTCGACACGGCTGCAGACGCCGCCGGGACATTCAATCCGCTGGCGGGCCAGGTCACGCCCGGGGAGTATTAGTTCGCAAATACCAGGTGCCGCGCGGCTTGCCTGCTGTGTGGAGTTAAGCTTGGCTTAATCTTTGTAAAATTATTTTCTACGCGTGGCGGCGCTAGTCGGTTACGGCTGCGCCATTGTCTCTGATACCGCCATTGGTGGCCGGGGCTTCCAGGAGGAAAATTTATGAGCCAGGAAAAAAGCAATACTTCAGGCTGGACACGCCGCGAGTTGTTGGGCGGAGCTTCGCTGGCTGCAGCGGGGATCGCCGCTGCCACTCTGGCCACACCCGCGCCCGCGCCGGCGGCGCCGCGCAGCGGCGCCAAACATGCCCCCCTGCAGAGTTTCAAGTACGACATCGAGAGCTCCCGAGGGTGGTTCGGGCCCGGCGGCTCCGCCAAGGAAGCCAACGTGGAGGAGTTTCCCATATCGGAGAGCATGGCCGGCGTTTCCATGCGGTTGAAGCCAGGAGGATTGCGCGAACTGCACTGGCATGCGGTAGCGGCGGAATGGGCATACGTGATCACCGGCAATGTACGGGCCACCGTAATCGCGCCTAACGGCCAGGCAGAGTCGGCCGATTTTGCCCCCGGAGACGTCTGGTATTTCCCCAAGGGGCATGGGCATGCGCTGCAATGCCTGGGCCCGGAAGAGGCCCACTTCATCCTGGTATTTGATGACGGAAATTTTTCTGAATTCGGAACGTTCAGCATCACCGACTGGATAGCCCGCACCCCGCCCCCTGTCCTGGCCCGCAACCTGGGATTGCCCCAGGCGGTCTACGCCTCCATGCCTAAGGAGGAGGCCTACATCATTCCGGGCAAGGTTCCGCCAGCCGTGCCGGAACAACTGCGCAACGGCGACCCGAACGAAAACCAGTTTCCGCACAAATACCGGCTGCTGGCTTCCAAAGCGTACACATTCCCCGGCGGCGAGGAGCGCATTGTTTCCTCAAAGGAATTTCCCATCCAGACCACGCTGACCGGTGTCATTCAGGACCTGAAGCCGGGGGCGCTGCGGGAAATGCACTGGCATCCGAACGCTGACGAGTGGCAGTTCTATATTTCCGGCAAGTCGCGAGTCACTATTTTTGGCGCCCATGGGCGCACCGCCACGGAGGAGTTCGCCCCCGGCCAGATCGCGTTTATCAAACAGGGATTCGGGCACTTCGTGGAACAAGTCGGAAACGAGCCCACCCGCATTCTGATTCTGTTCAACAGTCCGGTGTATGAGGAGATTTCCATCTCTTCGTGGCTGGCGGCCAATCCTCCTTCGATGATTGCCGACAACTTCGGCTTGTCGCAAACCCAGGTGGCGCAGCTGCCTAAGGGCGCTCTTGGCATCATCGCCTGAGCCCGCCGGTGGTGCGTAAACCTCACCGCGCTGGCTAGCACGGGCCGTGTGCCCTCCTCGATTAGGAAAAAAGCCCGCCATCTGGCATCATCAGAATTCACCTACATTCCTCCGGGGAGAACTAAGTTGAGCGAGTCACTCGCAAAGAAGCGCCTGGCGGTGCTGGGAGCAGGCAAAATGGGCGGCATCCTGCTGCAGGCTTTTGTGAAGAGCGGCGTGGTTGCCGCCGACAATCTTTGCGCCACGGTGGCGCACCAGGAGCGGGCCAAGGCTCTAGGGCGGCAACTGAATATCCCGGTGACTTGCGACAACGCAGCGGCAGCCAAAAACGCTGACGTTATTCTGCTGTGTGTCAAGCCGCAGGCGGTAGGAGAAGTCTTGCAGCAGATTCGGCCGGAGCTCGGCCCTGAGCAGGTGGTGATTTCCGTGGCTGCCTCCGTGCCCACCAGCTATATAGAGGAGCGCCTGCCGGCGAAGGTGCCGGTGGTGCGAGCCATGCCCAACACGCCCGCCATGGTGGGCGCGGGCATTACCGGGATATGCGCCGGGTCACACGCCACCAGCCAGCATCTTCACATGGCTTGCCGCCTGTTCGACACTGTGGGCAAAACCGTGACCGTGGATGAAAAGCACATGGACGCGGTGACCGGCCTTTCGGCCAGCGGCCCTGCTTTCATTTACATCGTTCTGGAATCGCTGGCCGAAGCGGGCGTGAAAGTGGGCCTCCCGCGAGACTTGGCTACATTGCTGGCCGCCCAGACCACGCTGGGCGCTTCACGGGTGGTGCTCGAAACCGGCAGCCATCCCGCCCTGCTTAAAGACGCCGTGACTACACCGGCAGGCTGCACGATTGACGGCATTCTTGAACTGGAAGAAGGCAAGCTGCGCGTCACCCTGATCAAAGCAGTGGTGAAGGCGACGCAGCGGGCGAAAGAACTGCTGTTTGCGTAAAAAGGTGCGGCCACGCACGATCGGTGGCTACTTTCTCTTCCAGCGCACGCCCTGCTTGGTGTTTTCCACCACAATGCCGGCCTGGGCTAGTTGCGCTCGAATGGCGTCGGATTTGCCGAAGTCGCGGGCTTTGCGGGCGCGTTCGTGCTCGGCCACCAGAGCGTCTACCTGATCCTCAGGCAAGCCGTTCGAGCCGGCAACCTCCACCAGTTCTTTGGCGGCTTGCTCCAGCTTGCCTTCGGCTTTGGCCCAATCAAGGATGCGCCGCATTCTTGGCGCATCCTCATCTCGCAGCACAGCAAAGATTTCTTCAAACTGCCGCAATGCCAGCTGCAGCGGCGAAACATCGCCGCTGGTGACTTGGCCCGCGTCAGCCGCAGCATTGGCCTGGCGCACCATTTCAAACAGGGCGCCCAGCGCTTGCGGAGTATTGAGATCGTCTTCCAGTCCGGCGCGCATCTTGTCCATGGTTTCGCGAGCCAATTTGCCGACCGCACCCTCGGGTCCTTGTGGAAAACGGTCTGTTTTAAGGCGAGTTTCGAAATTCCGCAGTCGCTCAACAGAATTGGCCGCCTGTTTGAGCGCGTCGAACGTAAAGTTCAGCTGCGTGCGGTAATGTCCGGAAGCCAGCAAGAAGCGGATCGAGGAGGGCTTGTGCCCCTTCAGCACCAGATCGCGCAGGGTGTAGAAGTTGCCCAGGCTTTTGGACATCTTCTCGCCCTCAACCAGCAGGAAGCGGACATGGAGCCAATAGCGCACGAAGGGCTGGCCGGTTTCCGCCTCCGACTGCGCGATTTCGTTCTCATGGTGCGGAAACACCAGGTCCTCGCCACCAGCGTGCAGGTCGAAGCTAGGCCCCAGCAGCATGGTGGACATCACCGAGCACTCGATGTGCCAGCCCGGCCGCCCGGGCCCAATTTCCGTCTCCCAAAAAGCTTCGCCGGGCTTAGGCGCCTTCCACAGGGCGAAGTCGCGGGCGTTGTCTTTGTCGTACTCATCCACATCCACGCGCGCGCCCACCTCCATGCCGGAGAAATCCTTCTTGGAGAGCTTTCCGTAGCTGGGAAATTTGGCAATGCGGAAGTAGTAGGAGCCGTCGTCGGTCCGGTAGGCATAACCTGTCTTCTCTAATTGCGCGATGAAACGCGCCATCTCGGGGATGTGGTCGGTGGCACGCACCAGTTCCGGGCGCTCGATGCTAAGAGTGTCAATGTCCTCCAAAAATGCCTGTTCGTACTTGCGCGTGTACTCGCGAACGCTGACGCCGGCCTTGGCGGAGTTGCGAATAATCTTGTCGTCCACGTCCGTAATGTTCATGACGTGGCGTAACTCATAGCCGTCCTGGCGCAGGAAACGGTGCAGCACGTCAACCGCGACAAAAGTGCGGAAGTTGCCGATGTGGCCGTAGTCGTAAACCGTGGGTCCGCAGGCGTACATGCGCACACTGCGGTTGTCGAGGGGCTTGAATTCTTCCGTCTTGCCGGAAAGCGTGTTGAAGAGGCGCAAGGGCATCGCGGCGGTGCCAACTCCAGGTGAAAGTTGATTTTAGGTGGGCGCGCAAAAGGGGGTCAAATGTACAGATCAGTCAATCGCCGACGGCCCATTGCTCGCCTGATCGCCGGCAGAGGGGTGCTGCGGTTCCACCGCGTGCAAGCGCTGAATGCCGAGAAAAGCGTAGTGGACGCCGGAAATAATCGTAAATGCGAACGTGGCCCAAAGAGCTATAAAGCGCGCAATGTAGATCCACTCTGCCCGATAGACGGGCAGCAGAAGAACCAGGAAAACAGCCAGAACTTGCGACGTGGTATTGGCTTTGCCGAAAATGGAAGGCCGGAAATCGCGCAGATTGGCGGTAACGTACAGCACTGCGCTCACCAGCAGGATGGAAATGTCACGCCCAAACACCACTACCGTGAACTTCCAGGGGATGCGGTGCAACAGGGAAAGCACCAGGAACATGGTGCTCATCAGCATCTTGTCGGCAATCGGGTCGAGGTACTGGCCAAGCATGGTCTGCTGGTGCAGGCGGCGGGCCAGTTGGCCATCAAAGAAGTCCGTGATTCCGGCTGCAACGAAGAGGCCAAGCGCCCAGCCGTTGTGCCTGCCCAGCAGGCTGAGCACGATGAAGGGCAGAAAGATCATGCGCAGCAGGGTGAGCTGGTTGGGAAGATGGAAAAATTGGCTGAGCTTCACTCCTGTTCTCCCGGAGCGGCAGCATCCCCGAAAAGGCGAACCGGGTCGCGCCCAGTCTGAACCCGGAAGCGCTCGGACAAGGAAGGCAAGCCGCCCGCGTGTACGTCCAATTCCATGCGCTCAACGCGGTGCATGGGAAAAAAGACCGTGCTGGGAGTGAAGGGCTCGCCGGCTTTTATCATGGCGGCGGAGTCATCGAACGATTCCAGGTCAATGCCACGCAGGCTGATGCCGGCTTCGCTCAGGGCCAGCAACTGACCCCAGAACTTCTCCCGCGGTTCGCCCAGCGCCAGCAGCACCATCGCGCCAGCATGAAAAGGGCCGTGAGCGGCGTTGGCCCGCATAACCGTTTTGGACGTTGGCTCCACACAGGGATTTTCTTCGCCCGGGGCGCAGTTTGCAACTGCTGCGAAGGCGCACTGTGAATTAGACACCCGCCGCCTGCCTCGCGGAAGCGATGCTGGCTTGCTTTCTCATCGCCACGCACACGAACAGAAACAGGGCGGCGAACCCAATCACGGAAAACTGCAAGTGAGCAATCTTGGCCACGGGTTCGAACAGAGGCAGACCGTAGCAAACGTACAGAAACACTCGCATCGGCGCCGCGGTTGCTTCCCCGTGTTCCAAGGCCCAGTCTCCCAGAAGCAGAAATGCTGGGGTCAGGATCACCAGGTCGTAGGCCATAAGATGGGGAGCCGCCAGCACCGTAGCAATCAGCAGGGCAGCATAACGCAGGGCTAGAGACGCCGCTCGTCTTCGCCAGCAGAGCACCGCGAGGCCTAACACGACCATGGCGCTTAGCGTGTAGAGCAGCGTGGCGACTGTCTTCCACGGCAGCAGCAACAGCCAGAACCCACGGAGTGAGTGCAACTGGTAAAGCCTGGGCTCAATAAATGGTAGCGCCTGGCTGGTGCGCAGGAGAGACGAGAAATATTGTTTCATTACTGCGCCGCCAAACCATGCCCAGGCAAAGGAAATCTGCGCGACAGCCGCGGTAACAGCGCCCGCCAGAACGCTCCACTCTGCCGCCAACAGGAAGACTACCGCCGCTGCCAGCCCCAATTGAGGTTTGTAGACCAGCGAACCAAGAGCCAGTCCTGCCAGTAAATTCCGCTTTGCCCGCAGCGCCAGAAATGCCAGCGTAAACAAGGCAAGTGCGGGGCCTGAGGTCTGGCCAAAGGCGATAAGGCAAAAAAATCCCGGAAACGCGGCGGCCAGCAGCAGCACTGTCCGAGGATACGGCAGCAGTTTCGGACAGGCACGCCAGAGCGCGTAGCAACAAGCGAAGTAGAGAGCGCAATTCAGCAGCGCCCAGGCCAGCGCCGCCCAACCGTAAGGCAGCCCGGCTAGCACCGAGAAGGGCAAATAGACCTGCGGCCCGTAGGAAGCTACAAAGAGGTTATGCACCGATTCGGGCACAAGTCTCAGTTGGTAGGCGGAAAGTGTGGCTGGATCGTACACAGCGTCGAGACGCCCCACCCGCACCAGGTATCCCGCGGTATAGAAATGAAGGAAGTCCGCGCCTTTAATGTGGCCGGCACGGTCTCGCAGCCCGGGCGTTGCCAAGTCAAGCGCGTAGATGGACCAGATACAGGCGGCGAGCAACGCTGCGTGCAGCGTGATCCGCCTTGCAGTCAGCAGGCGGGAGATGCGGGCGAAAACTGACGACGTGGGTGATTGCCTGTCTGTCGTGGCAGCCGTGACTGGTTCGCTGGAAGCGCCTGGCAATTCGGTCGCCCTTCGTTGGGTGTGGATTCATCATAGCCCGGCTGCAGAGCTGAATCGTAGGGAAAACCGGCCGGCGGATTTGATAGTACACGAGTTTCCCGGTCCGGCTAGACGAGCGGCGCGAACGCTCCGACGTCCTCATTCTGCTAAAATACGTTTGCTGTAGGCGCGTAGCTCAGTTGGTTAGAGCGCTACCTTGACACGGTAGAGGTCTGGGGTTCGAGTCCCCACGTGCCTACCATTTCCTTTTAACGGCTTGGGGCCGTCGCCTCGCCGGTTTCCTCCCGGTTTAATCCATGTCCAGCCTTCGAAGACCACTAGCATTTTTGCCGCAAGAAGCCATACTATGCAGTCCACCCATTTTGTGAAAAGAGGACCCGTATGAGCCGAGGGCGCATTTCTGCTGTGATCCTGCTGTGCGTACTCACGGGCGTAACGGTTGCCTTTCGTTCCCCGGGAAATCCGGCGAGCAATGCCGGCGACGTTAATGACTCGAGAGTAGCTTCCGAATCTTCGCAGGGCGCCAACTGGTTGCTCAACGGGCGCACCTACGACGAGCAGCACTTCAGCCCGCTCGCGCAGATCACCGATAAAAATGTTTCCCAGCTCGGCCTGCAATGGTACCTGGACGTGGATACCGCTATGGGCGTGGTTTCCGAGCCTATCGTGGTAGATGGAGTCATTTATGTCAGCGCCCCTCTCTCCGTGGTGTACGCCGTGGACGCCGCCTCGGGAAAGGTGCTTTGGAAATTTGATCCCAAGGTGCGGCTGAACATGGCGATTAACGGTTCGTACTCCGCCCGCACGAATGGCGGCGTGGCCGTGTGGAACGGCAAGGTGTACGTCGGCACGGGCGATTGCCGGCTGGTAGCTGCGGATGCCGCGACCGGGCAGCAGGTGTGGGAGGCCCAGGTTTGCGACGCCACACAAACCGGCATCACAGGCGCTCCTCATGTGGCTAAGGGAAGAATTTTGATCGGTTATAACGGCTCCGACGACGGCGTGCGCGGCTCGCTGGTGGCTTACGACGCAGATTCCGGCAAGGAGGTCTGGCGCTTCTGGACCGTCCCCGGCGATCCAGCCAAGGGTTTCGAAAACAAGGCCATGGAGATGGCGGCGAAAACCTGGTCAGGAAAAGACTGGTGGCGCGTGGGTGGCGCCGACGTCTGGAACGCCATAACTTACGACCCGGTCACCGATCTTGTCATCTTCGGGACGGCGGGTGCGGGTGTGGATTATGGC
>DATEGM010000368.1:0-7285 GCA_035280085.1 Terriglobales bacterium | reverse complement strand
CTGACCGTGGTCACCAACATTGACCGCGAGCACATGGACTGCTACCGCGACTTGCGCGACGTGAAGCGCACCTTTCTGGAGTTCATGGACCGCGTGCCCTTTTATGGCATGGTGGTGATGTGCAACGACGATGCGCCGCTGCGCTCGTTGCTGCCGCAGTTGCGGCGGCGGGCGGTGACCTACGGCCGCCGGGCCGATTCCGATTTCCGCATCATGAGTTCGCAGGTGGAATTTGACGATGGCGCTACCGGCAGCCGCTTCGTGGTGCGTTACCGGGGCGATGACCTGGGCGAGTTTCGCCTGCGCGTGCCGGGCGCGCACAATGTGCTCAACGCCACAGCCGCGGTCGCGGTGGGCGTTGGCGTAGACGTTCCCCTGGAGCAGATTCGCCAGGCGCTGAACGATTTTCGTGGCGTGGACCGGCGCTTCCAGTTGCGCGGCAAGGTTGCGGGTGTGAGCGTGGTGGACGATTACGGCCATCATCCCACGGAAATTCGCGCCACCCTGGCCGCCGCCCGCGAGTGCGGCTACCGGCGCATTCACGTTATCTTTCAGCCCCACCGCTATACCCGCACCCAGGCGCTGATGGACCAGTTCGCCACCGCCTTTGCCGATGCCGATTCCGTGTTCGTGCTCGACATCTATCCCGCCAGCGAGCAGCCCATTCCCGGCATAACCGGGGAAGCCCTGGCCCAGCAGGTGATTAAGCTGGGCGGCAAGACGGCGGTATATCTCGGCTCGTTTGCCGAGGCTACCAGCACCGCTGCTGCCGTGGCCGAGGAGGGCGATGTGATCATTACGTTGGGCGCGGGCAACATCTCCCAGCTTGCCCCGCAAATCCTGCAGCAACTGCAGGCGCGGCCGGCTGTTAAAATCACCGCCGGCTGAATTTCCGCCACAGTTTTAATTCCGAACCAGGAGGCTTCATGGTCTCTCGCCGTGCATTCCTCTACGGCAGCGCGCTGGCTGCCGGGGCCGCTGCCTTGCCGGCCCAGGCCGCGCCGCAAACCGTGGACGCCGATTGCCGTCCTCTGCCGCCATCCATCGCGGCGCTCAAATCCATGAAGGAGAAGGCCAAGCCCATCACGAACGACGAGCGCAATGGGCGGCTGGCCAAAGCGCGCGAGCTTATGGCCGCGAACAAGCTTGATGCGATCATGCTGACCGCCGGGACCTCGCTGGATTACTTCACCGGCATCCGCTGGTGGGGCGGCGAGCGCCTGTTCGCGCTGATACTGCCCGCCAAGGGCGCCGCGTTTTTCGTCTGTCCATATTTCGAAACTGACCGCTCTCACGAGCAGATTTCCAAAAGCCCGCTGGCCGATTCCGAAGTGCGCTACTGGAACGAGGACGAGAGCCCCTACCGGCTGGTGGCCCAGGGATTGAAAGATCGCGGCCTGGCTGCGGGGACAGTGGGTGTTGGGGAAAATACACCTTTCGTATTCAGCCACGGCGTGGGCCTGGCTGCCGCTCAGGCCCGCATCACCAGCGGCACACCGGTCACGGCCGGCTGCCGCATGGTAAAAAGCGCGCACGAAGTCGGACTCATGCGGCTGGCGGCCAAGGTTACTCTCACCGCCTACGCGGCTGCGTACAACGCTCTGCAGGAGGGCATGACGCAGCACGACTTCGCCGACCTGGTGGCGGCGGCACATCGCCAGCAGGGATTTGAAGGCGACGCCGAGATTCAGGTGGGCGAGTACTCAGCCCTGCCCCACGGCTCCATTGCGCCGCAGGTGATCCGCGACGGCGCCATTCTGCTGATGGACGGCGGCTGCAAAGTCGAGGGCTATGTTTCCGACATCAGCCGCACCTTTGTTCTGGGCAAACCCAGCGACAAGATGCGGCAGGTGTTTGACATTGTGCACCGCGCCCAGGAAACCGCCGTGCGCACCGCGCGCTCCGGTCTGCCCGCCGAACAAGTGGACGCGGCGGCACGCAAGGTCATTACCGACGCGGGCTACGGACCGGGATACAAGTACTTTACTCACCGGGTGGGCCATGGCATGGGCATGGATGGGCACGAGTGGCCGTACCTGGTTGGCGGCGACACTATGCCCCTGAAGCCCGACATGACTTTCAGCGATGAGCCGGGAATCTACATTCGTGGTGAGTTTGGGGTGCGCCTGGAGGATGACATGCACATCACCGGGAATGGCGCCGAGCTGTTTACGCCCCAGAGCCCATCGCTGGAGCGCCCCTTCGCCAACATCTAAGTTCACCGCTTGCGCGGATGCACACTGGAATTTGAGGCACGCGGGCGTGGGCGCCCGCGCCATAAACCAGTCCCGCTCCCTTGCTGCGTTGATATCCTCAGCTATCCTTTGTGCCATGGGTCACAAACCCCTGTGGCCGCTATCACTGAGCCGGTGTGTGTTGCGGCATAACAATCAGCTATCGGTCAACCGACCGCAGTGGTGCTGTTGTGAAAGCCGCAATTATTACTTTTCTCTTCGTGGTCTTTGTCGCGCTGGCGCATGCCGTTCCCGCGGACAACGTCGTAGCGCCTCGCCCAGGCGAGCCTCAAATCCTGATTCTTAACGCCCAACAAATGCAAGGCCTTGAGTCGCGTGCTCAAGCCGGCGAAGCAGAGGCGCAGTACGTGCTGGGAGCTGCTTACCGTACGGGCGGTCCCCTTCTGGCGAAAGACACCGCCGCCGCCGCGCAATGGTGGGGCAAAGCCGCCCTGCAAGGGCATTCCAAGGCCCAGAACGGACTGGGCTACATGTACCAGAATGGCGTGGGCGTGTCCCAGAATTTTGCCGAAGCGGCCAAATGGTATCGCCTGGCCGCCGAGCAGGGCGACGCAGCGGCAGAAAACAACCTGGGAAACCTTTATTACGTCGGGCACGGAGTTCGCCGCAGCTACAGCGCCGCTTTTACCTGGGTGGCCAAAGCTGCTTCGCAAGGCTTGGCAATTGCCCAACACGGCGTAGCCCTCATGTATCGCTATGGCAAGGGAACTAGCCGTAGCTTTGCCCAGGCGCTGAGCTTCTATCACGAGGCTGCGCTCAAGGGACTTCCTCAGGCGCAGAATGAACTGGGTTCCATGTACCTGGAGGGCCAAGGAGTCACCCCTAATCCGGCGGAGGCATTTCGCTGGTTTCAGTTGGCCGCCAAGCAGTCCCTTCCCGACGCGGAAAACAACCTCGGTTACCTCTACACCACCGGACAGGGCACCACCCGGAACTACGGCGAAGCTTTTCGCTGGTTCAGCCTGGCTGCGCAGCAGGGACTGGCCACTGCCGAGTTGAACCTGGGAGCGCTCTACATGAGCGGGCGCGGGGTTCCTTTGGATTATGTGCAGGGATACATGTGGCTCAACCTGGCAAGTGCCCAGGGCTCCAGAACTGCCAGCGAAGCCAGGAATAGCTTCAGGACCATCATGACTCGGGAGCAATTGGCCGCCGCGGAGGAGCGCACCGCGGAATGGCGCCAGCAACACTCTCCTGAAGCGGCAACCGGCGGCCAGTGATTGCTGCCAGAACTGGTGGCTAGTAGCTGGCGCCGGTCACTCTAGCAAACACCTTTGTGGCGCGGGCGCCCTCGCCCGCGAACCGCCTGACACCGGCTGCTCGGCTGTGTTCCGCATCACAAGCCGGTGTGATTAAGGTCCTCGGCGCTGCCTCGCCTATATCCGACAATGTCATCAGGCGCGAGGTAGCACAATGACCGCTCTGTTAGGGCTGCTGATTTTGTGGGGCATTCTGACCACGGTTCTGGTGGTCTTGCTGATTTATCGCGGCACTCTGACCATGCACGAGGATGACCAGTTATTCCTTGACGAGGCCGAATCGCACATGGAGAAAGAGCAGGCCGACATCATGAAGCGGGCGGATCGCCTGGGCCCGTTCATCCGCGTCTTTGGCGCTGCCTCCGGCGTGCTGATCGTGGTGATTGCCGGCGCCTGGTTCTACCAGGCCCTCACCATAGTGCAGTAGCCGTGAGGCCGAACTCCACGCCGTAGCGCCGGCCTCTCGCCGGCTGTCAGGCGGGCGTCCCGCCCGCCATCTCAGATTCATTTTCGGAGCTGCGGCAACAGGCAACTACCAAAACCTGTGAGCTGAAGGCTGGCTTACGAATCCGGCAGCGGTTCCAGTTCGCCTCCGGGCAGCTGTGGCAGGTAATCGGTTTGGCACACTCGCTCCGTGATCTTCTGGAAGTGGTAGCCCATCACCGCCAGAGTAATAGCGGTGCCAAAGGCATGCCGGTAACGCGTAGCCGCGTCAAAAATAAATTTCCAGTAGTTGGAGCGCCCCTGGCTGAATACGCCCTGCTTGATGAAGGAGCGCACCAAAGCGCGGTAGTCGGAGAAGACTCGTCGGGGTTGATACTCCGGCCTGTAGCGCGCCAGGAATTTGCGCGCCCGCTCGTAGTAATTTTCCTGGTCGTAAATTCTCTGCAGAATAGAGCGGTAGCCCTCCACCAGCCGCCGCGGATCCATCTTGGGGATGAAATTCAGGTTGCAATCGAAGTTGTCGCCATCGCCGTCCTGAATCAGCCTGCCTTCCTTGCGCAGCCGCCGGTAAAGCTGGGTGCCCGGCAGCGCCTGCAGCAGCCCCACCATGGCCAGGGGAATGGCGCTCTCCTGGATGAACTCCACCTGGCGCTCGAAGATGTCTTCCGGGTCATTGTCGAAGCCCACGATAAACCCGGCCATCACCTCCATGCCGTAGCTCTGGATGCGGCGCACGCTGTCCAGCAGGCTGCGCCGTGTATTCTGCATCTTCTGCGCTTCTTTCAGGCTGGCTTCCACGGGGGTCTCAATTCCCAGGAAGACCCGGATGAAGCAGGCCTCTTTCATCATGCGCAGCAACTCCTCGTCGTCGGCCAGGTTGAGCGAAGCTTCCGTGAAAAAGGTGAAAGGGCGGCCGCGGCGCGTATTCCACTCCGCCAGCACCGGCAGCAGTTCCTTTACCTTTTTCTTGTTGCCAATGAAATTGTCGTCCACCAGGAACACGGAGCCGCGCCACTTGCGCTCGTAGAGCTGCTCCAGTTCCGCCACCACCTGCTCCGGCAGCTTAGTGCGGGGACGCCTTCCGTAAATTTCAATGATGTCGCAGAATTCGCAGTTGAAGGGGCAGCCGCGGGAGAACTGAATGGCGGTTGAGCTGTATTTCTTCAGGTCCACCAGGCTCAAGTCGGGCAGCGGCGTGCGCGTAAGGTCGGGCAGGTTGCTGGCCGTGTAAAGCGGCTTCGGCGTGCCCGCCTCCAGGTCGCGCACCAGCTCCGGAACCAGGTCCTCAGCTTCACCCACCACCACGTGATCCGCGTACTCGCGAATGTCGGCCACGCCGCTGGTAATCGGCCCGCCCAGCACCGTGCGCAAGCCGCGCGAACGGCAGCGCAGCAGCAGCTTCTGCAGGTCCTGCTTGTGTACCAGCATGCCGCTCAGCATGGCCACGTCAGCCCAGCGCAAATCAGCCTCGGTGAGCCGGCGCACATTGGTATCCACCAGCCGCTTGTTCCAATGCGCGGGCAGCAGGGAGGAGACTGTGAGCAGTCCCAGGGGTGGATATGCCGAGCGCTTGCCCTCAAAGGGCAACGCGTGTTTGAAACTCCAGTAAGTGTCCGGCCATTCCGGGTAAATCAAAAGAACATTCATTTGGTTACGGGACTGCGGAAACGGAGAGCTGGGCTACAAAAATTCCCTATCAACTGAGAATGCTGCGAGCCTTAATTCGATGTCCTATCAGTATACAAGGACGATGTCTTTCTTTTCCCGCCTGCCAGTAGTGCTCAGCGAGAGCTCTATTGTCAACAGCAATTCACCGATCCGCTATGCCAGCTACCTGCACGGTGCAATTGTAGTCTCCGGCGGTGGGCCGGCTCAGAAGAAAGCACACCGAGACACATGGCGAAAGTCTCGGGTGGCCTCTCTTCAGGAAAATACCTTATATGGGCTTGCTGGGCTCGTCGCGAATCGTGCCACCTGCGCTGACGTACAGGGCCGGACGCCCATTGGAGTACTGCGCGGTCAGAATGTGCCGGCAGGCTTCGCAACAGGCTATTAGGATACCATCTGGGCTTTCGGCTACGGCGCCGCCCCTGGCCAGCCCGCGTACCGCGATGGCTGCCAGCAGGGTGTCGCGGTCGTGCAGCATGCCCGCTTCCAGCAGCTTCCCGCATCCATCACAAACGATCGTGATCCCCATGCTCGTTGGACGCCTGACAGGCGTTTAAGTTTGGATCAGGATGTAATTAATGAAAGAAGCTGAAATCGCCGCCTATATTCTTCAATACGATGCCCGGAACCGGCTGCCTAGGTAAGGTACAGCTTGCCGTTATTGAGCTTGTGCTGCAGGCTGGCGGCTAAATTATCAATGTCGCCGGCTGCCAGATTGCACGCAATACGTTCATCAACAAATGGACTCTGATTGCTGCCAACGGCGTCGCGCCGGAGCTGAATCAGCAGTCCCTGCATGGCCGCGGGATCGAACTTTTGCGGCGAGAGATGCACCAGTTCGCTCAGAGTCTCGCCCAGCGAAAGCGGCTGCCGGTAAGGGCGCTCGCTGGTCATGGCGTCAAAGGCGTCGGCCAGGGCGACAATGCGCGAGGGCAGCGGCACGTCCTCCAGTTGCAGGCCGTCAGGATAGCCCGAGCCGTCGGCCCGCTCATGGTGCCAGCGCACCACTTCCGGCACCTGCGGCCAGGGAAACTGTACCCCGATTACAATCTGGTGCCCGACCACCGTGTGGTCCGCCATCAGGCGGAATTCGTCCGGGTCGAGCGCTGCCGGCTTGGCAAACAGGTGCTTGTCCACCGCCACCTTGCCGATATCGTGCAGGTAGCCCGCCGAGCGCAGGGCGGCCACCTCGCCGGGTTCCATGCCCATGGCCTCTCCGATGCCGGCAGCATAGCGGCCCACGCGCAGCGAGTGCCCATGAATGTTGATGTGCTTGACGTCTATGGCGGCGGCGAAGGCCTCCAGCGCATTGTCGTAGAAGCCGTGCATTGAGGCCAGCAGCCTCAGGTTCTCTGAAACCCGCTGTGCCAGCGTCTGCTGCAGCGCGTGATTGTGCACCGCCAGCGCCACGTAACTGGCCAGCAGCCCCAGCGCCTCCACGTCCTCCTCGCTGTAGGCCGCGTCACCATCACGCCGCCCCAGCGCAATCATCCCCACCAGTTTGCCGCCGACCGTCAGCGGGGCAATGCACTTAAACAGCTCCGGCGCCACATTTCCGTTGGAGCTGAAAAATGTGTCGTAATTGCTGGTCAGCAGCCGCGGCCCGCGCGCCGTGCTCAGCGCGTGCACGTGCCGGGGCAGCAGGGGGATAAATGCCGG
>DATEGM010000367.1:0-9165 GCA_035280085.1 Terriglobales bacterium | reverse complement strand
CACCCGATGCAAGCCGGAAGTCGGCACGATGAGTGAAAGACTCCGCCGCCCGAATTTGCTGGAATCGCACACCACCACGGTCTGCTTGGCCACTTCGACCATTACCCGGTTTACCTTGGCCTCCAGCAGGTTGGGCGTGCTTAAACCGTAGTGCACGTCGAAGCCGTCCACACCCAGAAACAGAATGTCGGCGTTCAACCGGCGCAGCGTGTCCTCGGCTATTGGCCCGACCAGCGAAAACGAATTTTTGCGCAGCGTGCCCCCGGTAAGGATGACCTCGATGGGCGTCCCCGCCAATTCCGCGGCGATGTTCACGGCATTGGTCACGATGGTCAAGTTCTGCATGTGCCGCAGCCCGCGCGCGATGGCCGTGGTGGTCGTTCCCGAATCGAGAATTACTACCTGGCCCTCCTGCACCATTCGCGCCGCGGCGGTGGCGATGTGCAGTTTTTCCTTCCGGTACAGCTTCTCCTTTTCCCGCAGCGTGGGATCGGAAAGCGCGCCTTCGCGAAACGGCAGCGCCCCCCCGTGCGTGCGGTGAACAAAGCCCTGCGCGTGCAGTACTTCCAGGTCCTTGCGGATGGTCACCTGGGAAGTACTGAAGCGGCGCGCTAGTTCCTTCACCAGCACGCGCCCCTCGCGATTGGTAATGTCGAGGATGGCGCGGCGGCGTTCTTCGTTCAGCACGGTAGACTCGCTGGGACCGTCGCCGGTGGGAAAGCCGGCTTTTACCTTCCCTTTCTTTTTAGTACGTTTTCTTTCGATTGTCCAAGGAAAAGTGGAGACTCTGAGGCCGGCCAATGAGCTGCCTTGTACTGTCGAGAAGGGCCAATCGGGCTACCCGGCGGGGTGGCCGCACTCCGCGAACAGAATGCCGCGCGGTTATTCCTTCGCCAGATTAGGGTGCAAATGGCTTTCGATTAGGGCTTCCGCCTGTTTTTGGATATCGGCCTCATCCCCGCAGCCGTGCAGCCAGCACACGTCAGGTTCGCGGCGGAACCAGGTCATCTGCCGCTTGGCGTAATTGCGATGGCCTTGCTGCGCTGCCGCGACCGCTGCCTCGCGGCTCATTTCTCCACTCAGCACTTCTCTCGCTTGCCGATAACCAAGTGAGCCCAGGGCCCAGGCTCGCTCCCCATATTTTTCAGACAAACGGGCGGTTTCCTCCACCAAACCGGCGGCGAACATCTGGTGCGCGCGCTCATCAATGCGCTGATAAAGAGCCTTGCGATCCGGGTCCAGCCCGAGTCGCAGAATGTGAAACCCCTTCAGCGGCTCGCGTCCCTGCTTCCACATGGCCGTCATCTGCTGGCGGCTCGCGAGGCATACCTCGATGGCGCGGATGAGCTTGGGCGCGTCGTGAGGATGAATCTTCTCCGCCGCCGGCCTGTCCAGGCGTGCCAGCAAGCGGTGCAAGTAGCCTGCCCGTTTGCTGCGGCCGCGCAAGCGTTCGCGCAGTTTCTCCGACCGGCGCGGTCCGGGAAAAAGTCCCTCCAGCAGTGCCCGCAGGTACAAGCCGGTTCCGCCCACCACGATCGGCAGCCTGTGCCGGCCGCTGATTTCCCTCAGCACCAGGCGCGCCTGCCGGGCATATTCCCCGGCGGTCACCTGGCTGGCGGGATCGGCAACGTCGAACAAATGGTGCGGCACACGGGCGCGTTCTTCGGGTCTGGGTTTGGCGGTGCCGATATCGAAATCGCGGTAGAGGGCGACCGAGTCACAGTTCACGATTTCGCCGCTGAAGCGCTCCGCCAAGGCCAGTGACAATGCGGTTTTGCCGCTGCCGGTGGGCCCCAGCACCACTACAAGCAGCGGCAAACCGGAGGCGGAAACCGGCGGCTCCTGCACAGCTAACGGGCACTCCAATTGATGTGCGACCCATAGCGTAGAACGGTGAAAAGGAAAATGATCACCGCGATCACAATGATGCCGATGGTCTCCACGCGCAGCGCTCGCTTGCGCGCGGCGTCCAAAGGCGCCGTTGTGGGTTCTCCCGGCAGCTTCGGCATTTCCGACCGGTTCACGCTGTTAATTGTAGGTGATGCCCAGGATCCCAGCTTTGCGATCAAGTGAGAACCCGGGGAATTCACAGCCTGCGGACCTACCGCAAGTCGTTGTTATCAGGGTTGTAGAAAAAATGGAAGCGCAGGGCCAGATATTGCCCCTGGAACTGGTTTGGAAGCGGCGGGAAAGGGCCGGACTGGTTAATGCCCCCGATCGCGGCGCCATCGAGGGACGGGTCGCCGGAGGTGCCAACTACTTGCATGGCAGCGATTTGGCCGGTTTTGAGGATGTCAAATTGGATGGAGACTTTGCCCTTTTTCATGAGCGGAGCGCGAGCTGACTCGGGAATCCGGCTGTACCAGTTAACACGGACCTCCCGCAACACCCGGCTGAGATAGGGCCCGAAATTCACCCCCATGGTGTCGCTGATGACGTCCACCTCGCTCTGACGGGCGGGGTGGGATGCGGCTGCGTTAAGGCCGTTTTCGGCTGTGCCACCGCCACGACTCCCAGAAGCCCCCAGCGGCGTGCCGGTCAATGCTCCCGCTCCAGGTTGCGCAGCCAGGGGCATGGCGGTTGCCGGGGCTGCCGGAACATTTGCCATTTCCGGCTGGCCGGCACGGACCTGCACCGGAGCGCTGGCGGCTGCTACTTCCGTTACCGCGTTTGGCGTCGGGGGAACGGAGTTCAGGGTGGGTGCCAATTTCGCCTGGAATTGGTGGGCCTTAGCGCTCTTGCCTTTGGGTCCGCCAGCCAGGATGTGCTGCAGCGTTTTGCGGTCAATCACCGGCTGCCTTGTGCTGGCCGCCCGGTCTTTGTCGGAAAGAACGTTGCTGTGCGGGCGGGCCACCGGCTTCATCAGGTCCGGCGGCAGCACCAGAAACGTATATTCATGGTTCTGCAGCACTTCCGTTTCGGTTGGTACCAGAACATGCTGCGTAGGGAAAAGCTTGGCGCCATCAATAAACGCCACCAGCATCACCAGGTGGACCAGTATTGACATCCAGAATGCCTCGCGGCGGTGCGAGCGCTCAATTTCATCCTGCAGGGAAGCCAGAAACATGGGGGCGGGCAGGCTTTGCTCCGAGCGTGAACGCGAGGTTCCCCCAGAACCGGCCGAATACAGCGGGGGCGGCAGAAAAGGCTTGCGGGGCGGGATTTCCGTAGAGGCCATCAGGCTGCTGGTTGATACTCAAGTTGCGACGGCATCGGCCCCTCCGGGGAAGCCGAACCAGGCTTAAACGACCGTTGGACTATTCTCGCACCAAAGGCGGGGTGGGCTAAAGCACAGAAGTGCTTGGCCTAAATGCCGTAGCCTGAGGAGTTAACCGGCATAGCAGTAACCGCTAGCCGTGGAAATCTGCCGAATGGCGAGTGAGCGCTCACTGGCAAGAGGTTAGGCGGCAACGGTAAACTCGCTTCAGATGTCCACCGGCGGCCAGCTCGACTTCACGTTCCAGGGAGCCCAGGAGCGCCGCATCTGGCGGGTGCACGACCTGGTAAGCGCGGTACGTACTCGCCTGGAGCGCGAGTACACCGACGTGTGGGTGGAAGGCGAAATCTCCAACTTTCGCCCCGCCGATTCCGGACATCTCTATTTCACGCTGAAAGATGAGAGCGCGCAGGTGCGCATCGTGATGTTCCGCTCCCAGGCGCGGCTGCTGCGCTTTCGGCCCGAGAACGGCATGCACGTGATTGCCCGTGGCCGGGTGACCGTTTATGACGCTCGGGGGGAACTCCAGCTCTCCGCCGAATACCTGGAGCCGAAGGGAGCGGGCGCGCTGCAGGTGGCTTTCGAGCAGCTTAAGGCCCGCCTGGAAGCTGAGGGCCTTTTCGATGCTGCCCGCAAAAAACCTATTCCGGCCCTGCCGCGCGCCATCGGCGTGATCACCTCGCCGCGGGCAGCCGCGCTGCGCGACATCCTGAACATTCTGCGCCGGCGGCATGAGAGCGCCAACGTGCTCATCTTCCCCGCCCAGGTGCAGGGCGAAAGTGCGCCCGCCGAGGTCACCGCCGGGCTACGCTACTTCAACCGGTCGAGCAACGTGGATGTGATCGTCGTGGCTCGCGGCGGCGGCTCGGTGGAAGACCTGGCGGCCTTTAACGATGAAGGCCTGGCCCGCGCGGTGGTGGCTTCCCGCATTCCGGTAATTTCCGCGGTGGGCCACGAGACCGACTTCACCATCATTGATTTTGTCGCCGACCTGCGCGCCCCCACACCCTCGGCAGCGGCCGAGCTGGTGATCCGCTCGCGCCAGGAGATTGAGGACCAGGCGCAAACGCTTCGCCAACGTCTGGCGCGGGCTATGCGCTATCACCTGCTGCTGCTGCGGCAGCAACTGACGGAACTGGCGCAGCACGGCGCCTTTGCCCGCATGACGGACGCGATTGCGCGCCGCCAGCAGCGCTTGGACGACCTGGTCCACCGGCTGGCCACGGTGGAACGGGCGCTCATTGCCCGGCAAAGGCGCCGGCTGGACCTCGCCAGCGCTGGCGTGCGTCACCACGATCTGAGGCGAGTGCTGGCCGGAGTGCGCCGCGACCTGCAGGCTCATATGGCGGCCCTGGTGGCTTCTGGCCGGGCGCAGTTGGTTCGCCATCGTTCCCGGATGGAACAGATGGAGGCGCGTCTGCAGGGACTTTCTCCGCTCAACATCCTGGAACGCGGCTACGCCCTGGTGTTTGATGCCCAAGGCAAGCTGGTGAAGGATGCGGCTAAGGTACAGCGCGGCGACGAAATACGCGCGCGCGTGGCCAAAGGCGAGATTGATGCCACCGTCAGAGCACGGCGGGTTGACAGCCGGCGGTGAACACCTTTACACCATTGCTTAGCGGACATTAGACTAGTCGTTTCAACACAGAGGGGGATTGCACATGGCAGCCGTAGACGAAAAAGTGAAGCAAATCATCGTGGAACAGCTGGGGGTGGAGGAATCGGAGGTCACAGCCACCGCTTCCTTCGTAGACGATTTGGGCGCGGATTCCCTGGACGTGGTGGAACTGGTGATGGCCTTCGAAGAGGCCTTCGACATTGAGATTCCCGATGAGGATGCGGAGAAGATCCGCACCGTGCAGGACGCCATCAACTACATCGGCAAGCACGCCAAGGCGGCTAAGTAGTCGCATCAGTGGCCGCGCCACTATCGGCAGCCGGCATAAGGAGTCGTATGGCAGGCATTGACGACAAGGTTAAAGAGATCATCGTCGAGCAACTGGGCGTGGATGAAGGCGAGGTTACGCCCACCGCTTCCTTCGTGGACGATCTGGGGGCGGACTCCCTGGACACAGTCGAGCTGGTCATGGCCTTCGAAGAGGCCTTCAACATTGAAATTCCGGATGAGGATGCGGAGAAGATCCGCACCGTGCAGGACGCCGTAGACTACATCAAGAAGCACGCCAAAGCCGCAAAGTAACCGGCTTATGGCGGAGCAGGCGAAAGCCTCGCATTCTAAGCGCAACCAAGGATTCCCCAGCACGATGAAAGCAAAGACAGAGGCATGCCCGTGGCTCGCCGCGTAGTCGTCACCGGCGTGGGACTGATCTGCGGCGTGGGCAATACCAGCACGGAAGTGTGGGCCAGCCTGCTGGCGGGCAAAAGCGGCGTAGCCCGCATCACCCACTTCGATGCCTCGCAATTTGCCGCGCAGATCGCCGCGGAGGTCAAGAATTTCGACCCGCTGCAGTTCGTTGACAAGAAAGAGTTGAAGAAAATGGGCCGTTTCATTCACCTGGCGCTGGCGGCGTCAGATGAGGCCATGCGCATGTCCGGGCTGCAGGTCACCCCGGAACTGGCGCCGCGGGTGGGAGTACATATCGGCTCCGGCATTGGCGGGTTCGACGTGATCGAGCGCGAACATTCCAATTTGCTAAATGGCGGTCCCAGGCGCATATCCCCCTTCTTCATTCCCGCTTCCATCGTGAATCTGGCCGCCGGACACGTCAGCATCCGCTACAACGCTAAGGGGCCCAACGAGGCCACCTGCACTGCCTGCACCTCCAGCGCGCACTCCGTCGGCGACGCTTTCAAAATCATTGCCCGCTGCGATGCTGACGTGATGATTGCCGGCGGCGCTGAAGCCGCAATTACTCCCATGGGCGTAGGCGGCTTTGCCGCCATGCGCGCGCTCTCTACCCGCAACGACGAACCGGAGAAGGCCAGTCGTCCCTGGGATGCGGGGCGCGATGGCTTCATCATCGGCGAAGGCGCGGGCGTGCTGATCCTCGAGGAACTGGAATTTGCCCGCCGCCGCGGGGCCAGGATCCTGGCGGAAGTGGTGGGCTATGGCATGAGCGCCGACGCTTTCCACATCACGCAGCCGGCAGAAAACGGCGACGGCGCTTACCGCGTGATGCTCAACACGCTGGCCGACGCCAAAATCCAGGCCGAGCAAGTGGGCTACATCAACGCCCACGGCACCTCTACGGATATCGGCGATAAGTTGGAGACGGTAGCGATCAAGCGCGCCTTCGGCGACCACGCTTACAAGGTGGCCATCAGTTCCACCAAGTCCATGACCGGGCACCTGCTGGGCGGCGCCGGGGGCCTGGAGGCCGGCATTACCGTGCTGGCGCTTCGCGACCAGAAAGTTCCGCCCACTATTAACCTGGAGAATCGCGACCCGGAGTGCGACCTGGACTACGTGCCCAACCAGGCGCGTGCGGTCCAGATGGAATTTGCCATGTCGAACTCTTTCGGCTTCGGCGGCACTAACGGCGCGCTTCTGTTCCGCCGATGGGACGAATAGCAGTCTGCCCCGTGCTGCCCTCTGTTTCGCCAGAGTGGATGTCCCCTATCAGGGCACGGCTTCAGCCGTGCCGATGCCATGCTGACTGGGAGATTCGCCTTCAGGCGCTGCGGACAAGGCACAGCGGCTAAAGCCGGCCATTTGAACGGCAGCTTTGGGCGGCATGACTGAAGTCATGCCCTGATACGAATAACCTCCAAGACACTTCATTCTGTTCCGGTGCGAGAATTGATAAGCAGCCCTCACTTGGCCGTGGCTGCGAATCCCAGCGGTTCCCGGTTTTTCACCACCGCCGCAGCGACCAGTCCCGCTACCAGAAACGCGATAATTTGCATGGTCATGTACGCTGCCGTGTAGTTGCCGGGAAAGCCGTACCAGTTCCAGTAGGGAATGTTCGCCGTAACCGCGGCAACGATGCCAATCAAGGTCATGAATCCCACCTTCCCCGCGTAGCTGCTAATCCGCGTCTGTGCCAGCAGAATCACGGCCAGCAGCGCTTCCAACAACTCAGTTACAAACTCCAAGCCGAGCTTGCCTCCCGTAATACCAGTGGCGCCGGGACGGTGATAAATGAGCAGCCCAGACGGATTGGCGGCCAACTTCGGCTCGTAGTTCTTCATGGCGGCATTGCGCTGCGCCGAACTGGGATTGGGTCCCGCCCCCAGTCCGGGGAACAGATAGAGACCGGAAGCCTGGCCCAGGCTGGCCTGCATGGCGCCGAGCACCGCACCCTCGTTGGGAATTTCCCGAACGCCGGTGTAGCCCAGGGGCAAGACCATGTGGGCTACGAACGACCAGAGGAACATCGCGATTGCGCCCAGCACTCCCGCCAGCAGAACCCGCTTTGCCATAGCGCCTCCTGTGTCAGCCCGAATTATGCCGCAAACGACGGCTAAATCCCATTTTCGGGCATAAAAAAGGCGCAGCGTTAGAGCTGCGCCTCGATCTGACGAGAGGGCTGGGCTAGAAGCCGGTGCCGCCGCCCATGTCGCCTTTGCTCTTCTTGCCTTTAGCGCCTGCGGTGCAGGTGTCGGCTATGTGGGTAATGTTGGTGGCCTTAAATTCCTTCTCTTCTTTACCTGTTTTCTTTTCCGCTTTTTCAGTGGCGGCGCTTTCACTGCCTTCGGACATGGCACCCGCTTCCCACGCGCCGGTCAGCTTCACTTCATGGCCGACGTGGTTCTTCAGTTCGTCCGAACCGGTGACCATGGTCTTGTGCTTGCCATGGGTGAGCACATAGCTGCCGGGACTGGTGCCTTCGCTCAGGCAGCCGGTCATGGAGTGCTCCTTGGCGCCCTTCATGTGGTGCTTCGTTGTCTTGGTTGTGGTGGTAGTCTGATCTGTGCTCTGGCCCATGCTGCCCATGTTGTCCTGTGCCATCATCGTCAGCGTGAAAGCGAAGCACAGCGCCAACAACATTCCGAGTTTTTTCATTGCGTCCTCTCCTTGCAGTCTCTGATCCTGGTTAAGGATTCGTGCTTCTGAGATGCTCCCGCATGAAAAGCGGGTTGGCAGGTCGTGGAAGCGAATTGCGGCTCCCACGGCCTTCATTCCGGTGGGAAAACAAGGTCGGGGGCCGATACGTGAAAACCGGGCCTGGACAGCAGCCTGAGAACGGCTGCCAAAGGACTTGAATATTGTAGTCCCAGCGCGGAGAAAAAGGGCCGTTGCCAGCCGTTACAATACGGATGTGACCGCGCCAGCGCCCACCGTTTCCGCAGGTCAATCCGCCCCCGAGCCGGGATTTCCGCTGCGCCAGCGCCTGCTGCTGCCGCTGATTGCGTGGGCCGGGGCGCTGCTGGTCCGCCTGCTGTGCGCCACGGTCCGCTACCACAATTCCGCCGAACCGGGCGGGCCGCTGGATGCCAATGAACGACCCATGATATGGGCGTTCTGGCATCGCTGCCTGATTGTGGCCACCCATCGTTTTCAGAAGCGTGACATAGCGGTACTGACCAGCCGCAGCTTCGACGGCGAAGTTATTTCCCGCATCATCGAGAAGTTTGGCTACCAGGCCGTGCGCGGCTCCAGTCGCCGTGGCGCTCTGGGTGCGGTGCTGGGCGCGCGCCGCGAACTGGAAGGCGGGCGCGCCGTAGCCTTCACCGTGGATGGCCCGCTGGGCCCGCTTTACGAAGCTAAGCCCGGGCCGGTGGTGCTCTCCCGCCTTACCGGCGTGCAGGTGATCGCCTTCCACATCGCCGTGGAACGCGCCTGGACATTGGGTACTTGGGACCGCATGCTCGTGCCTAAGCCCTTCTCCCGCGCCTTTGTGCACTTCAGCGCGCCCATGCTGGTGCCGGCCGGAGCCGACGAGGCGCAGATGGAAGGCTGGCGCCGCGAACTGCAGGTGACTCTGGAGCACGTGCGGGGCGTCTCCGAATCAAAGATCAAAACCTCAACGCAGAGGACGCAGAGA
>DATEGM010000366.1:0-9180 GCA_035280085.1 Terriglobales bacterium | reverse complement strand
CATGATACCTCCTGTCAATTCGCGACAATGCAAATACCGTCAGCGTCGGCCGCGGTTATGACCGCGTCACCATCCAGCAGCAGGCACTTGCCTGCGTCCAACGCGAGGCAGGTGGCGCCCGCCTGGCGCATCACTTCGATGGTTTTCACTCCCACCACGGGAACATCAAAGCGCATGTCCTGCTTCGGCTTGCCAACTTTGACGACCGTTAGATGCCGGCGCAAGGTGGAAGACTCACCTTCCAGCGCGGCCATGATGCCGCCCGCACGCTCAATGGCTGCGTCGGTGCCTTCCATGGCTTCCACGGCCACGCACGCGGCTTCTGCGACCACAACGGTCTGGCCGATGTCGAATTGCGCCAGTTGACGCGCAACCTGCCGGCCATAGCCGATATCTTTCTGCTCCGCTTCCGTGGGTGGACGACGCGTGAGCAAGCCGGCGCGGGCGAGCAAGGGCTGGAGAAAGCTGGTGGAGTCCTCCAGCGTGATGCCTTCATCGGCCAGCACCTTGGCCACGGCGCCCAGCAACGAGTCAGTGTTGCGGGTGCCGAGGGAAAGCAGCAGCTTGGCCAGACGCCAATCTGGGCGGATGCTGGAGAAAATCTGCTTATGTTTCACCTGGCCGGCCATGATGGCGCGGCGCACGCCTTCGCGCTTGAAGGTGTCAATCAGGCGGCCCAGCTCGCCCAGCGACATCCAGTAAACCGCGGCCGCGCCGTGCGCTTCGATTTCGGGGAAGGTCTCTTCTTTGATGGCGGCAACCACTACTTCGGCGCCGCGCGCGCGGGCGGCGTCGAGGACGAGCATGGGAAATTTACCGTTGCCGGCAATGAGGCCGATGCGTTCCATAAACGAGTTGTTAGTTGCCAGTTACGACAAGCAAGTAGCAGTTAGCTATTAGCATTTAGCCATTGTGGTGCGCTGCTCTCCCCAAAAAACACGTGGCTTGTTGAAGCTTGTAAGTGACAATACGAGCTGTTGGCTAAGTGCTAACTGCTAAATACTAATTGCTGAACATGCAGTTGAGAACTAACCAGCCCGCTTCGGCACTACTTGATGATTCCCCGCTCGGAGCTTTCAATAAAGCGCACCAGCAGTTCCACATCCTCGCCAAGCGCTCCTTCAAACTTGAGCTTTTCCAGAGCTTGCGAGGTGTTGAGCCTGGAGGCCAGCAGCAGTTTGAAGGCGTGGTGCAGCTTGCGGATGCGCTCGCGAGTAAAGCCGTGACGTTCCAAGCCGAGAGCGTTCAGGCCGTAGGCATGGGAGTCGCGGGCGGCGACGGTTTTGGAGAAAGGCAGGACGTCCTTGGTAATGGTGGTGCCGCCGCCGATGAAGGAGTAAGTGCCGATGCGCACGTACTGGTGGACCGGGCAGAACGCGCCCACGGTGGCCCAGTCCTCCACGGTGACGTGCCCGGCCAGGGTGGCGGCGTTGGCCAGGATAACGTGGTCGCCAACAACGCAGTCGTGAGCTACATGAGCATAGGCCATGATGAGCGTGTGGCTGCCGATGCGGGTCACGCCCCCGCCGCCCACGGTGCCGCGGTGCAAGGTGACAAATTCGCGGATCTGGTTATGGTCGCCGATCTCCAGGCGCGTTTTTTCGCCGGCAAATTTCAGGTCCTGCGGGGGCTGGCCGATGGAGGCATACGGAAAGATGCGGTTGTTAGAGCCCAGCCGGGTGGGACCGGCGAGCACCACGTGCGCCACCAACTCGCAGTCCTCGCCCATCTCGACATCAGCGCCGACCACACAGTATGGCCCGATGCGGCAGGAAGCGGGGATTCGGGCATTCGGGTCCACCAGCGCGGTGGGATGGATCACCGGCCGCACCGAACGCGGTTGCCGCTTGATGGTGAGTTCGTCGGTAGTTTTAGTTGGCGACACGGTTAATCCCCGGTGTTCTCCTGTGGCTCTGCCTGCGACTTGCCTTCAGCCCTGGATCGATCCACCAGTTGGCAGGTAACCACCGCTTCGGCGGCCAGCTTTTCCCCAACATAAGCCTTTCCCTGCATGCGCACCGCCGTGTGGCGCCAGGCCAGAACCTCCACTTCGATGCGTAACTGGTCGCCCGGCACCACGGGGCGGCGGAAGCGAGCACGCTCGATGCCGGTAAAGACCATCAGCTTGTGCTCCCGGTCAGCGATTTCGGTAAGCAGCAGCGCGCCCCCGGCCTGGGCCATGGCTTCCACAATCAGCACCCCCGGCATAATTGGGAAACCGGGAAAGTGGCCAGCGAAGAAGGGTTCGTTGGCGCTGACGTTCTTGATGGCTACAATGCGCTCTTTGCGCGTCAGGTCCACCACCCGATCAATCAGCAGGAAAGGGTAACGGTGCGGCAGGATGCGCTGGATGGCAGCGATGTCCAGAGTGGTACGCTCCGGCGTTTTCGGCTCGGTGGTTGGGGGCACCGTCTGCGTCATCCTCGGTTCTCGCTGAAAGCGACGATTATACTTCAGGAGCAAAGGCGGACTCACCACAGAGGCACAAAGACGGCAGGCGGAAACAGCAATGGACAAGAAGAAGAGTGAAGCAGAGGCCGGCGCGCTGGTCAGTTCACTGCGGCAACGCCGCGATGCGATGGTTGAAACCTTGCGGCAGATGGTGGAACTGGAATCGCCCAGCGACAACAAGGCAGCCGTGGACCGGCTGGGGGAATTTCTGGCCGAGCAGTTTGCGGGGGCGGGAGGCCGGCCCAAGTTCCATCGTCAGAGCGGACACGGCAACCATTTGCAGGTGGATTTTCCGGGCGCAGACACCCGCCGCCCGGTCATGCTGCTGGGCCACTTCGATACGGTCTGGGCAATGGGTACACTGGCCAAAATGCCGTGGCGGGTGGAGAAGGGCCGGGCCTGGGGGCCGGGCAGCTACGACATGAAATCCGGTATCACGCTGATGCTGCATGCGCTGGCCGGCTTGCGTGAGTTGCGTGGCGAATTGCCGCGCCCGGTCACCGTGCTGCTCAATACCGACGAAGAGGTAGGCAGCCACACCTCGCGAGCAATCATTGAGCGCCTGGCGCGTGAGTCGGCGGCCGTGCTGATCATGGAGCCCTCGGCCGGTCTCAAAGGCGCGGTGAAGACGGCGCGCAAAGGCGTGGGCGAGTATTGCCTGAAGGTGACTGGCGTTCCGGCGCATGCCGGCATCTCTCCTGGGGAAGGGGCCAGCGCCATCGTCGAACTGGCCCAACAGATCGTAAAGGTATCGGGATTTACGGACTTGAAGCGCGGTATCTCGGTGAACGCCGGGGTTGTGGAAGGTGGCACGCGCAGCAACGTGGTGGCTGGCGAGGCTTCGGCGCTCATAGACGTGCGCATAGCCCGCGTGCGCGACGCCGCCTACATTGATAAGAGATTGCACGCCTTGCGGCCAGCGAATAGAAAGTGCCGCCTGCAACTCACCGGGGCAATCAATCGGCTCCCGATGGAGCGCACGAATGGCGTGGCCGCGCTTTACGGCAAAGCGCGGGAGGCTGCCGGCCGGCTCAGTTGGAAACTAGAGGAGGCGTCCACCGGCGGCGCCTCCGACGGTAACTTCACCGCAGCACTGGGGGTGCCGACGCTCGATGGCCTGGGAGGAGTGGGCGAAGGCGCGCACGCGTTCAATGAGTCGGTGATCATCGAGGAACTTCCCCGCCGGGCGGCGCTGATAGCTATGCTGATTGAGGCGGCGTGACTGAAGCTGACTAGCTGACTGGCTTGCTAACTGACTAGCAGAAGCATGGGAGAAGCCAGACAGCTAGTTAGCCAGCCGGCTACGTAGCTATCTTTGACTCTGCTACCCGCCTGACCTAGAATCTCAACAGGGGAATTCCTGCAATTTCACTGCGCTGAGAGCGCGCCGGCTTGCCCCTGCCGGCGGAGGTCCACATGATAGGCAAATTAGGTTTGCCTGAGATCCTTCTGATTCTGGCCATTGCCCTGCTGATTTTCGGCCCCAGCAAGCTGGCCGACCTGGGCAAGGGCCTGGGCGAAGGAATTCGCAATTTTAAATCGGCCGTTAAAAACGGCGAACAGGGCACACAAGACAAGAAGTAATGCTGTTCGAGGTGTCCTCCCTCTCGTGATTCCTTCACGCCCGCAAGTCTACGGCGGCTGAGAAACTCATATTCCGATTAGCCGTTCTGATTGCAGGAGGTGCCGTACCTCCGGCACTCAAAGGTATCGTGATCGCTTGTCCCAGGACTTCCAAGTGTGTGTGAGAACGTTCTTTCGCCCCGCTGGGGCTATGAATTTACTCCACTTTGTACCCCGGACTAACTCCGGGGCTACATTCTGGTGCCGCTCCGCGGCTCAGGAATGACGGTATTGTTCCACCGCGGTTTAGATTTCTGGGTTCTGACACAGACTCTTCCGTCCTGGGCTTTACTATTCCGCGCCTCCGGCGCTGCGTGTCACCTATATAAATTCTCTGTTCTTCAGCTCGAGCACAGAAACGCTGTTTCATGAAATCAGCCGGTGCTCTCGCAGCATGCGGTAAACCAGAGGTACGGGTAAACCCACCACGTTGAAGTAGCAGCCCTCGATGCGCGGAATCCAACGCGAGGCGCGGCCCTGGATGGCGTAGGCGCCGGCCTTGTCCAGAGGCTCGCCGGTGGCGATGTAGTCGCGAATATCCTCTTCGCTGAGCTCGGTCATCCACACGCGGGTGGTTTCGGAGGCGAGGATGTCGACGGTCGACGGCTGACGGTCGACCGCCGGGCTTATCTGACCACTGGCAACTGGCCACTGACCACTGCCTTTCTGACCACTACCCACTGTCCACTGACCACTGTCCAGCAGACACACTCCCGTGATCACCTTGTGCTCTCTGCCCGACAGCAGGCGCAACATGCGCGTGGCGGCGGCCGCGGGGTCAGAGGCGTCGGCGGGCTTGCCCAGGATTTCCCCATTCGCAATGACTACCGTGTCGGCGGCCAGCACCCACTCGCCGGGGCGCTGGCGACGCTGTGCCACCGTGTAGGCTTTCTCGCGCGCCATGCGCTCAGCGAACTCCTGGGGAGGCTCTCCAGGACGTGGGATCTCAGGCAGGTCGGCTGCTTCCACCGTGAACTCGATTCCCGCCGCCCGCAGCAGTTCCTGCCGGCGCGGCGAGGAAGAGGCCAGGATGAGTGGCATAGATGCATTCTATATTCACCGCCGAGACGCAGAGGACGCAGAGAGAAAACAAATTCATTCGCCACGCATAAACGCAGATTGACGCGGATCAGGTCAAGGTTGTGATTGGCGACTGTCCCTTACCATGCAAAGTTGTGCTGGAAAGTTTTCCGGTGATCTTCACCAGCCAGGGCTGGCCAAATGCTAAGTGCTAAATGCTAATTGCTTACCCTGCACGAGACCTCACATCCGCATCCAATTTCCGATGAAATCGGCTACCCTGACAACCATGTATGGAGCCACGCTGGAAGGGGGCACAGCGGAGTTTCGGGTGTGGGCACCTCATGCCCGGCAGGTCACGCTGCGCCTCGTGGGTGGCCGCGATCTGCCGATGCAGCGAGCGACCGATGGCGGTTTCAGCGCGCAAGCGCCTGCCCAGGCCGGCGATCGTTATTTCTACATTCTCGACGACCACAAGCCCCTGCCCGACCCGGTGTCACGCCTGCTGCCCGATGGGGTCCACGGACCAACGGCCATTGTTGATCCGAACGCCTTCGCCTGGGGCGATCAGGCCTGGCGCGGGCTCGACCTGCGCGACTACAGCATTTACGAGCTGCATGTAGGCACGTTCAGCCCCGAAGGCACCTTTGACGGCGTCGTCCAGCGACTGGATTACCTGAAGCCGCTGGGCATTTCGGTGATTGAACTGATGCCGGTGGCCGCTTTTCCCGGCAGGCGCAACTGGGGCTACGACGGTGTTTCCATGTACGCGGTGCAGGAGAGCTATGGCGGGCCGGAGGGTCTTAAACGGCTGGTAGATGCCGCCCACCGCGCCGGCTTAGCGGTTATGCTGGACGTGGTCTACAACCACCTGGGGAACGAAGGCAACTACCTGCGCCTCTTCGGGCCTTACTTCACGCACCACCACACCACGCCGTGGGGCGACGCTATCAATTACGACGATCGGGGCTGTGAGGGAGTGCGCCGCTACGTGATGGAGAACGCCCTTTACTGGATTCGCGAGTACCACCTCGACGGGCTGCGACTGGATGCCACGCAAACCATCAAGGACGATTCACCGCTCCACATCCTGGCCGAAATCCAGGAAAACGTGCAGCGACTGGCCGGCGAATTGGGCCGCCGGGTATGCGTGATCGCGGAAACCGACGAGAACGATCGCCGTGACGTTCTGCCGCACGCGCAGGGCGGATTGGGAATGGATGCGGTTTGGAGCGATGACTTTCACCACGCGCTGCACGCGTATCTGACCGGCGAACGCGAAGGCTATTACCAGGATTTCGGCAGCAAAGAGCAGATCGTGCAGGCGTTGAACGAGGGATTTGCCTTCCAGGGAGAGCCGTTTAACTTCTGGCGTGGACGAAAGCGTGGCACGCCCGCGGCCGGCATTCCCCTTCCGGCTCACGTTATCTGCACGCAGAACCACGACCAGGTTGGCAACCGCGCCCGCGGTGAGCGCCTGGACGCGCTGGCACCGCGTGGCGCCTGTAAGTTGGCCGCCGCGCTCCTGCTGCTGGCGCCGGAAACTCCGCTACTTTTTATGGGGCAAGAATATGGCGAGACGGCGCCATTTCAGTTTTTCACCGATTACGGCGATTTCGCCCTGCAGCAGGCGGTGCGCGAAGGGCGGCGCAAAGAGTTCGAGCACTTTGTAGCCTTCGGGGGCGAGGTGCCAGACCCGCAGGATGAGGAGACCTTCCGGCGGTCGAAGCTAACTTGGCCGGTGGGCAGTGGCGAGGTGAATGAACACGTTGAGATGTTGCAGTGGTATCGCGAGCTCATCGCATTGCGGCGGGAGTTGGTGACCCCTGGGGAGCGGACCTGCAGGGCGGAAGTGGTGGAGGGGGCGATTGTGATGAAGGTGCCCGCAAGCGCGCCCAAGTTGCGCGTGATTGCCGAATTCCCCGATTCCCAGCGACAGAGCCCGCCGGCAGGATGGAAATTGGCGCTCTCATCGGATGTGGACGGATATGGCGTGAGAATATTCACACGAGGATGAACGGGCTCCCAAAAGGGCATGAGTATTCTTATGGCCGGCGGCGCTGTGGAAGCGCAGGGCTTCAGCCCTGCGAAATCGGCGTATATAGATTTGTGGGCTTTAGCCCCAGCAGAAACACGGGGGCTAAAGCCCGGTATGTGTTGAGACGCTAATCCCCCGGACTAAAGTCCGGGGCTTCCACACACTCTCCCCGGGGCCACTCAGCATGGGCCATCGGTTCACCTGCTAAAATCGAAGTGTTCCCACCACCCCGATGGACCGCGCCCTTATCCGCAATTTCGCCATTATCGCGCACATTGACCATGGCAAATCCACGCTCGCGGACCGCCTGCTGGAGCTGACGGGGGCGCTCTCGGCGCGGGAAATGCAGGCCCAGGTGCTCGACGCCATGGACCTGGAGCGGGAGCGCGGCATCACGATCAAAGCCCATGCCGTTCGCATGATGTACCAAGCCAAGGACGGAAATGCTTATCAGCTCAACCTGATTGACACGCCCGGGCACGTGGACTTCTCCTACGAAGTTTCGCGTTCGCTGGCTTCGTGCGAAGGCGCGCTGCTGGTAGTGGACGCTTCGCAAGGCGTTGAGGCGCAAACGCTGGCTAACTCCTACCTGGCGATTAATCACGGGCTGGAAATCATCCCGGTGATCAACAAGATTGACCTGCCGAGCGCCGACATTGCGCGCACCAAGGAGATGATTGAGGGCGCCGTGGGCCTGGATGCTGCCAATGCGCTTCTGATCAGCGCCAAGACGGGGCAGGGCGTGCCCGAAGTGCTGGAAACCATCGTGCACCGCATCCCGCCGCCCAAGGGCTCGCCGGAATCGCCACTGCAGGCGCTGATCTTCGATTCCTGGTTTGATCCCTACCGTGGTGTGGTCGTGCTGGCCCGGGTGTTCCATGGCACGCTGCGCAAGGGCCAGAAAATTCGCCTGTGGTGGAACGGGCGCGTGTTCGAGGTGGAAACCCTGGGCGTGCTAACCCCCAAGCCGGTCGAGATAGACATGCTCGAGGCTGGCGAAGTGGGGTTCCTGATCGCGAACATCAAGAACGTGGGTGATACCAAAATTGGCGACACCATCACCGACGATGCGCGGCCAGCCATCGAGCCCCTGCCCGGCTTCGAAGACATCAAGCCCATGGTGTTCGCCGGGCTCTACACCGTGGACGCGCACGAACACACCGCGCTGCGCGAGGCGCTGGAGAAGCTACGCCTCAACGACTCGTCGTTCTTCTTCGAGCCGGAAAGCTCGGTCGCTCTGGGTTTTGGCTTCCGCTGCGGCTTTCTGGGCCTGCTGCACATGGAAATCATCCAGGAACGCCTGGAGCGCGAATTCAACCTTGACCTGATCACCACCGCGCCGGGCGTGCGCTACAAGATTACGCGAACCGATGGCGAAGTGGTGGAGGTGGACAATCCCTCGCGCTGGCTGCCGCAGAGCGAAATCCGCAGAATCGAAGAGCCGGTGATTCTGGCCACCATTCTCACCAACGAAGAATACGTCGGCGGAATTCTCAAGCTGGTGGAGGAAAAGCGCGGGCGGCAGAAAGGATTTGAATACGTAACCTCAAACCGCGTGATGCTCAGCTACGAGCTGCCGCTGAATGAGATTGTGCTCGATTTCTACGACCGCCTGAAGTCGGTATCCCGCGGGTACGCGTCCCTCGACTACCACCTGGCCGGCTACTGGGAGTCGCCCATGGTCAAGCTCGACATTTTGGTCTCCGGCGACCCGGTGGACGCGCTTTCCACCATCGTGCACCAGGAACATGCCTATGAGCGCGGGCGCGCGCTGGCTGCCAAAATGAAGCAGTTGATTCCGCGCCAGATGTTCGAGGTGGCTATCCAGGCGGCGATCGGCGGCAAAATCATAGCCCGCGAAACGGTTCCCGCCATGCGCAAGAACGTGCTGGCCAAGTGCTACGGCGGCGACATCACGCGCAAGCGCAAGCTCCTGGAAAAGCAGAAAGAAGGCAAGAAGCGCATGAAGCGCATCGGGCGAGTGGACATCCCGCAGGAAGCCTTTCTGGCTGTGCTGCGCGTGGGCGAGGAGTAAACCTTCAACGCAG
>DATEGM010000365.1:0-2805 GCA_035280085.1 Terriglobales bacterium | reverse complement strand
TCTCAGTTCTCAGAACCTGGTACTCAGAACCTATCTCATAAATCGGTTAAAACCGGTTTCAGAAGGGCGTGGCTTCAGCCACGCCGACCAGCACCGCATCGAGATTGGGCTTTAGCACCTGAGGTGATCAGGACGGGTGGCTCTAGCTGCTGGCGCGTGACGGCGGAGTATATCCCGTAAGTAGACCAGAGGGTGCCCCGCCCAACGCGCTTTTCCTTGGCTGAGTGAAACTTGTGACTCTCCGCTTCGTAACCGTAGCTGAAGGGTCGGTCGGCGCTATCGGCAGCGAGCAACGAGATGTCGTAAACTTCGCATGAGCCGCCAATGGCTATGAAGGATAGTCAGCGCCGATTCCTGTTATTGGCTTTGCTGTTTTTGTTTGTGGCGGCTAGGATTCTTCAACTTTTTGCAGGTAGGGTCCCCAGCCTTCTTATCGTAACCTTCCACGTGATTCCCCCCGCGCTTTTCAGTGTGATACATGGGGCGCGCATCTACGGTTCACGTGCAATCCTCATCTTCGCAACTCTATGCTTAGGCGTGGGAACCCTCTTTGAGAGCGTGAGTCTGCGAACTGGCTTTCCATTTGGTTATTACAGGTTCACCGGCCTGATGGGGCCGAAGCTTTTCGATCTGCCGATTCTGCTCGCTCTGGCCTATGTGGGGATGGGTTATCTGTCGTGGGTTCTCGCTGTCGTAATCCTGAATTGCCAGAACGGGCCGCTCTCGGGGAGGAAAATCGTTTTGTTGCCGCTGGCTGCAAGCTTCGTCATGACGGTTTGGGATTTGTCCATGGATGCGGTCTGGGCAGACATGGATCATGCTTGGGTGTGGCGAGGCGGAGGTTCGTACTATGGAGTGCCGATCAGCAACTTCCTTGGCTGGTTTCTCACTGCCTACATCTTCTATCAGCTATTCGCTTTGTATCTCAGAAGCCGAGTGACTATCCAATCACCTACCACTCACTGGCGTCTCGCAACCTTGTTTTATGCCGCCTCCGCAGCGGGGAATCTCCTGGTTGTGGCTCCCTTGTCTTTGGGTGGCGTCTTCGTGGATGCCGCGGGCAAATGCTGGGCCATCTCCAGCATTCTTTGGGCATCTCGCCTTGTTTCCATCCTTCTCATGATGCCTCTGGGCTTGATTGCTTGGGTCAGAGCATCCAGGCCTGCGGAGACCGGTCGAACCCATCTCGAAACGGGCGCCTTTGCGTCATAGCTTTAGCCCCATCGTTCACTTACCCACACAACGAACATCGCGTTGTGTGGGCCACCAGTCCACCAGTGCACCAGTCGCTTTAGAAACACGCGGCAAGCCCGTGCTCAGGGAAGTACAACTGAGAGCCTTAAACCTTCATCGCTGTATATAGGAGCATTGGCGCGACGGGAGCCGATTTGCGGCGAAACAGCCGGGGAAAATTGCTGCTGGCGGGATTTGCCGGAGGCATGGCCGGGGCGTGGACCATGCGCGGCTTCAGCGCGGCCTGGCGCAGGCTGGGCGGCCCATCTTGGGCGCCCCCGGGAACTCCGTACAGCTCGCAGGAATGGGATTCCTCCGGGGGTGCGGCTGAAGTCGCGGCCAAGCTGCTGCTGGGCCGCAGGCTGTCGCTCGAGGAAAAGCTGCGGGGCGCTGCCGCCGTACACTATGTTGTAGGCGGACTGGTCGCGGCCGGCTACGCTGGTGCCGGCGAGGCTTATCCGCCGCTGCGCGCCGGCTCCGGCGCCGCCTTCGGCATCGTGTTCTGGCTGTTGGGCGACGAACTCGTCATGCCCTGGCTGGGGTTGAATGCCAAGCCGCGCGATTATTCCGTGCTCATGCGTCTCAACTCCCTAGGCGAGCACGTGGTCTACGGCATGACCGCGGAGCTGGTTCGGCGCGCCCTGCTGGGGTTGTGATATGGCCCGAGTCCACATCGGCACTTCCGGCTGGCACTACAACCACTGGCGCGGGCCTTTCTATCCCGGGAAGCTCGCCGCGTCCAAAATGCTCGAATTTTATTTCGCGCAGTTCGACACGGTGGAGCTCAACAACAGCTTCTACAAGCTGCCCAGCGTGCCGACCTTCGAGAATTGGCGCCAGGCAACGCCCCCGGGCTTCTGCTTCGCGGTGAAAGCTAGCCGCTTCCTTACTCACAACAAAAAGCTGAAAGAACCGGAAAACGCGCTGCAGAATTTCCTGCCGCGCGCTGAGGCGCTGCGGGAGAAGCTTGGCCCCATCCTCTTTCAGCTGCCGCCGCGGTGGCGGGTGAACGTGGAGCGCCTGGAAACTTTTCTTCAGGCGCTGCCTCGCCACCACCGCTACGCTTTCGAATTTCGCGAGCCCAGCTGGAACACGGAAGCGGTCTACGCCACGCTGCGCCGGCATAATGCTGCGTACTGCATCTTCGAACTGGATTGTTTTACCTCGCCGCTGGAGGTCACCGCCGACTTCGCCTATGTGCGCCTGCACGGTCCCGGCGGCAAGTACCAGGGCTGCTATACCGGCGCCACGCTGCGTCAGTGGGCGAAGTGGATTGAGGAACAGAGCAAGCTGCGCGCCATCTACATTTATTTCGATAACGACCAGGCCGGTTATGCAGCTCGCAATGCGCTCGAACTGAAGCGCCTGGTCGCCAAGCAGCACCTGAACTCAAATGCCATCGCGGAAGCAAAACTCGGCGTTGCCTAGCCCGGGCGCACCCAGAGAGGGCACGGGAAGGCCGCAACGGCCAGCCCGGCATGAAGCACCCGCCCAGCAATTGGCAGGTGCGGCTGCGCCCGCGCGACACCACCGTGTATGTGAGCCAGGGCCGCACCGTGCTGGCCACCAGCA
>DATEGM010000364.1:0-6625 GCA_035280085.1 Terriglobales bacterium | reverse complement strand
CATGGTTGTCCGTAAAAAGCTGCAAGCTGGCTCTCAGCTGCGCGCCAGGGCAGGTGAGATGCGCCAGGTTATATCCAATCTGCTGGTAAATGCCATTGATGCAACACCCGCAGGCGGTCAACTGACCATCCGAGTGCGCCTCGGGCGCGAATGGAAGGAGCCGGCCCGAAATGGAGTTTGGATAACCGTTGGCGACTCCGGGTGTGGTATTGAGAGTCGCAATCAGAAAAGGATTTTCGATCCCTTCTGGACAACGAAGAAGAACACCGGCACAGGGCTTGGTCTTTGGGTGACACGCTCCATTGTCAACAACTCTGGTGGTTCAATTAGGGTGCGAAGCTGCATCGAGCCAGGGCGGAGTGGAGCAGTGTTCTCGGTTTTTGTTTCCACGCAGGCTGAGGCAACAGAAGGTAAAACTCAAGCTGATTACCCGGCAGAAGTTAAAGAGGAGGCAGGGTGAGCGAAACCAGCAATCCCAAGCAAACTGATCCAGCCCAGCGCTGTTCAGGGCCCAATTGTGGCGTCATCCGGCGCCCGGGCGAGCAGTGGTGGCTGATGTGGCTTACCTATCGCGACGGCGCCTATCCTGTGCTCTCCCTCTGTCCCTGGGAGGACCACGTGGCGGTGCAGGAGGGGGCGCTGCCGGTGTGCGGCGAGCTGTGCGCGCAGAAGCTGCAATCGCAATTCATGGGCAACGTGCTGCGTGAGCGCCGGCCGGCGGGCACTCAGAGCGCCTGAGATGAGTGAGGCTCGCTGCTACCGCGCGCGAGATGCCCTTCGACAAGCTCAGGGCAGGCTTTCGGACCTGAAGGTCCTCAGCATGACGCCCACCTTAGAGCCGGAGGCGAAATGAGACAAGTTCTGGTTATCCTTATGCTCGCTTCAACTGCGTGGGCGGCTGATCTGCAGAAGCAGCTGGATAAGATGGCGTCGCGCTTTCACGGCAAAGTCACTCTATACGCCATCAACATGAAGACCGGCGACACGGTGGAACTGAAAGCTGACCAGCCGGTGCAGACTGCCTCCGTCATCAAGTTGCCCATCATGGTGGAAGCCTTCGCCCAAGTAGCGGCAGGGAAGCGCAGCCTGGAAGACAAGGTGGTCCTGACCAGGGAAAACCAGGTGCCGGGCTCGGGCATTCTGGCGCAGCTGCAGCCCGGTCTCGAACTGACCCTTTATGACGCTGTAGTGCTCATGATGGACCTGAGCGACAATACCGCGACCAACGTGGTGATTGACCGTATCGGCATTCCCTCGGTTAACTCGCGCATCAAGGCCATGGGGCTGAAGGACACCTACCTCTACAAGAAAGTCTTTAAGCCCGCCGAGGGTCCCATGCCGCCTGATCAGGCGAAGTTCGGTTTGGGCAAGGCCACGGCGCGGGAGATGGCGGAAGTGATGGAGAGCGTTGAAGGCTGTGCCGCCGGGGCCAAGCCGCCTTCGCACGCGCCTGCCAACTGGAACGGTGTAAACGACCCCGGTCTGTGCCGACAGATGATGGAAATCATGCGCAACCAGCAGCAGAACCGCAACATGATCCCGCACTACCTGGAGACGATTGACACCTCAGACCAGGGTTCCGCGATCGCCGACAAACCCGGCGAACTGGACGATGTGCGCGCCGACGTGGCGACCGTGTACAGCAAGGCTGGGCCGATCGTGATTTCCGCGTTCACTTATGACAACAAGGACCAGACCTGGACCGCGGAAAATGAGGCGGAGCTGCTGATCGCGCGCATGGCCAGTCTGATTGTGAACACCTGGTCGCCCGCCGGCCTCGAACCTCCCAGGGGCGGGCCCCCCAGCGCCAAACCCTAGGCAAGCTCTGATTAAGTTCATCCCTCTCATCCCGAGCGGAGCAGAATTGCCTCTTTTTAGGCAATTCTGCGCAGTCGAGGGACCTTGCGTTTGTATGGCGTACTTAATCAGGGTTTCCCTGGGCAGCACGAACCATCCCTCGGTAGAGACGTTACTTTACGTCTCCGGCTTGAGACGGGCGTGATTGCCTGGTATCAGGGCATCTGAGGCGGTCTGCCATCGGGACAGGGTGGCCCACTCAAGCCCTATTTTGGCTTGAGTGGGAATGAGCTGACTTTATCCCGGGGGCCAGCGCAGGCTGCGCCCACCGAGCAGGTGCAGGTGGAGGTGGAATACTGATTGCCCGGCGCGCGGGCCAACGTTGAACACGGTACGATAGCCGTCCTCAATGCCGCGCTCGCGGGCAATTTGCGCCGCCACCAGGTGCAGGTAGCCGATGATTTCGGCATCTTCCGGTTGCGCTTCCTTCAGGCCGATGATGTGCTTCTTGGGGATGACGAGCACGTGCGTGGGAGCTTGCGGGTTGATGTCCTCAAACACAAAGGCGCGCTCGTCCTCATAATCCTTTTTGGCGGGCGCCTCCCCGCGGATGATGCGGCAAAAGATGCAGTCGGGCATGGTTAGTGGTCAGTGGTCAGTGTATCTGAAAGGCGGGAGGCAGGTGTCAGTAGTCAGGAGTCAGTCAGGTGTCGGGAGTCAGGACTCAAAAGGGAGGTGTTGGTCGAAAGTCGGAGTCGCAACTCTGCGATGCTCTGCTGACTACCGACTCCTGAGCCCCGACTCCTGCTTTTCTACGGATTGCGCACCAGGCGCACGGGGATGAGCGTGGCGCCCCCACCGGTCACGGGTGGGCCGCCCCCGCTACTGCTGCCGCTGCCACAGGACACCGCGTTAAGGATGACAGTGTCTATCTGGTCGTCAGGTCCTTTGTGTATGACATCCTTAACGAACAACTGCAGGAACCCGACCACCGTCTGTGTGGCTCCACATGACTTACCCGGGCAGAGCGGAGCACCGTCATACACGGGCACCGTAACCACCGAGGTGCTCTGGTCGGGAGAAATGGTTGTGCCTGGAGGAAAGAAAGGATTGTTGGCCCCCGCCTTGATCGTGAACGGCGGGCCAGTGGAAGTGTCAATCGTGTCCTGACCATTATTTGCGCCGTCGGAGCTGGCGTTGATCAGCGTATCCACGCCCTGATCGGTGGGTCCGACTGCTTTGCCGTTGATGGTAGAAATGACAGAGCCGCACTGAAACATACTGGGGCTGCAGGTTTCGATGTTCGTCCGGTATTCACTCTTGCTCTCGCTGCCATCAAAACTCGCTTCCCCGTACTGGCTGGGTGCGGCAGCGGAGTGCAGCTGCCAGGACATCCCGATTACGCCTCCCGGAGCCACACCTGGATTGCTTATCGTGTTGTTGGTGGGGTTCACGAGGTAGCCGAAGTTTCCGCCTGCGCACACACCGTTCTTCGGGGTGGCGTGAGTAGGATCGCAGTTGGGAATTAACCACGGCTTCACGCAGGAAGTGGCGAAAGGAATATTGGAGCCTGAAGGATTAAAGGCTTCCGCCGTCGCTTTCGCAGCGACGGTGACGCCGCTGACGTTGTTCCCCAGCATCCTGGAGAGCGCCCCCATAAAGAACGTGGGAACCACCTGATGCACATTCACCTGCACCAGGGGATTATTCAGATCACCCGTAGGAGAGGGGGGAAAGGTAACATCGGCGTCGGCGATGCTGGCGTATTGTCCGAATACTTTATTCTGCGCCCCTACACCTTCGGCCTGTTTTCGCACCAGGGCTTGAGTAGCGGCACTGGTGCAGTTGGCGGAGGTGGTGCAAGCAGAGCTGACGAAAATTTTAGCGCCGGCCAGGGCGGCGGCATCAGCGGCGCGCTGCGCGTCGGTGCGGCTCACATAGAGGGTTAACGCATCAATGGCGAAGCCCGCCATGCCCAGTAGCATAAGGAGCGCAGCCACCGCCACTATCAGGGTGGAACCACGCTGGCTGCGAGGTTGTTGCCGTTTGTCTTTCATAGTCGTACCTCCCCGTGCTTACGGGTTTTGCATCACCGCCTGGGGAGTAAGAACAAAAGTGCTGGGATAATTCGCGCCCGGCGTCAGCAGGCCGATCACCCGGTGAAAGAACAGGAAGTGCGCGGGATAGGAAACCGTGACCCGGCTCATGCTGGTATTGTTGCCATTGACCGTTACCAGGTAATTGCGTTCCACGGCAATGCTCAGGTTATCCGGACAACCGGTGGCCGTGAAGGTCCAGGAGAAGGTGCCCGAGGTGGCGCCGGCGTCGAGGGCGCAGCCCTGCACCACGTTTGCCTGCTGCAAATAACTGAACACCGACTGGGCGACGGCGGTGGTGTTGCCGGATGGGGTCGAGCCTGACACTTCGCCCAGCAGTGGTTGCGCAGCGGCCAGGCGCGCGCCCTCGCGCGCGGAATTATCCAGTTTGTCGCGCAGCGAGAACACGTGCCCGAAATCGAAGGCGGCTATGGTGAACACCATGAACAGCGGCAGCACCATGGCGAATTCCACGATCTGCGAGCCGCGGCGACTCCGCCCCGGGTTGCCATTTCGAAATGATCCTGTGCGCATGGCCGTTATTGCTCCTGCATTACCTGCACGCTGGTAGAAACCGTAATCAGAGGCACCCTTACCCAGGCGCCGGCGGTTGGCATGCCGAACGTCACTGGCACGGGATAGGCGTAGCTCACTACGGTTCCACATTGCTGCGGAGGCGTCGCGCTGTTCAGTTGGACGCCACGGCAAATCTGGACCTTGCTGGTAGTCTTGCAGCCGGTAGTGCCGACTCCAGTGCAAAAAGTCATCGCCTGCGGCGGAGTGTAGGCGGTGACAGATGCAGGGTTAAGGCTGGCGGCCTGCAGCGAATCATTGATGGTGCTGATGACCTCCGCATCCGTGGGCGAAGTGTTGGCCGGCGAACAGGAGGCGCAGGATGGCGCGGCGGCGAAGCGGGCGCCTTCGCGGGCGGCGCGCGTGATAGTGCCGTAAATGCTCAAAGCGCGGCCCGCCCAGATCAGCGCAAAAAGCAGCGCCAGAAACAGGGGAAACACCATGGCGAACTCAGCCAGTTCCGTTCCCCGTTGCTTGCGGCGCGAGGCGGGCAGGTGGCGTTGATTCGCCGTTGTTCTTCCAAAACAAATCATGACGAAGCAGGCTCCCAGAGCCGAATTGCTCCTATGTATTGTGCAAGTCTATAGGCCCGGGAAAAGCTAAAGTAGGCCACTAAGGTGCTATTACTTTGGGTTACCCCAGTAATAATGCTGGTCTGCGGCCGGCGGGAAAAGTGCCAAGGTTGGTTAGGGGCGGGCTAGTCCAGCCGTACCAGGAAAACCGCGCCTTCGGCGGTGTGGGTGTCGCGGGCCACTTCTTCGGCGCGCTGCTTGTCATCCTGCAGGACGCGCACCTGCAGCCACCAGTTGCCGGTAGGGCTGGCAAACTCGTGCACCCGGGCCGTGTGGTAGCGGCGAGCCAGATGGTCGCGCAGTTCGGTGGCCGACTCCTGGTCCTCGAAGGCACCGATCTGCACCGCCCAGCGCCCGCCCGCATTCAGGGGAGCGGGTGTTTGCAGCAGTTCCACCTTCACCCGGGCCAGGCCCGCCCGCCACACGTCCACCGCCTTGGCTGCAGCCAGCGACAGGTCAATGATCCGTCCGGGGATGAAGGGGCCGCGGTCGGTGATGCGCACCACCACGGAACGCTGCGTGCTTACGTTGGTAACGCGCACGATGGAACCTAAGGGCAGGGTCCGATGAGCGGCGGTAAGCGCGTTCATGTTGTAAATCTCGCCATCAGAAGATTTCCGATTGTGGTACGGTGGCCCGTACCAGCTGGCGATGCCGGTTTCCACGAAAATGGGCTGGCCAATGGCCGGTGCCGGTGCGGTCTGGGACGGAACGCTGGGCGTGCTGGAAGTGGCCGCTGGTGGCGGATTCTCAGGGATGCTGGGGGGTGGGGGTACGCTGACACGCGCGCTGCGGCGGCTGCAACCGCTCAGCAGCAGGGCGCCGGCCAGCAACAGCAGAACCGAGGTGCGGCTAATGCTCAACGCCGCCGGTCCATGTAGTCGGCGAACTGCGCCAGCTTTCTGGCGGCGGTTCGCAGGGCCTGGGTGGAATGGCTGCGCACCGCCGGAACCACCTCGTCGTTGAGGTAGGAAATAATGTTCTCTGCTTCCTTGTCCAAGCCTGTTTTCTTCAGCGAACGCCCCAGCTTTTTGCCGGCGGCTTCTACTTCCCTCCCAGCCCGGGCAAAGGCCTGGTCGAAGCGGTTTTTGAGGTCGTCGGATGAGCCGTGTTTGGAGGCCAAGTGCCACCTTCCTGAGGACTTAGAGGGCCAGAGACCCTCATTATGGGTCCCGCGGAAAGGCCGGTCAATCGGGCTTTGCGGCCTTGTACCTGGTAAGGAACGGGGGGTGGACTGTGGCAAACCTTAACCCTGCAGATTACTTCTGAGTTAAAGGACTTCGGCACGTAGATTGCTCTTGGGGTAGTGGGGATGAGAACTGGGGAAGTCATGCGTGCCTGGGTGGTGGCGGTAGCAGTGGCAGGGATGTGCGTCAGCGCAGCTGCCCAGAGTGTTAGCGGCCCGGAAAAACCACTGCCCTCGGCTCCGGCGCCGGGCAACGCCACTGCCTTTTCGTCTGATCCCTCGCCCAAAGCCTCGGTTCTTATCGAACCCGTGGGACCGCCCGCATACACGCCGCTCACATCGCATCAGAAATTCCACATCTTCGTGCAGCAAACCTATTCCATTTACACGGTGGCCAACAC
>DATEGM010000363.1:0-2196 GCA_035280085.1 Terriglobales bacterium | reverse complement strand
GGAAGGATCGCGGCGCAGAGGGTCAGTCTAACGCGCTTCATCGTGCTCCTGGGAACGGGGTCTACAACCCGCATCCTGGACAGGGCAATTGCCCTGCCAGCGCTCTCTCAGCAGGCACAATGGTTTGCGAGGCGCGGCTGGCGCAGGGGAGCAAAGCCTTGCGCTGAGTAGGCAAAGCCGGTCACAGGCAGGCTTCGCGGCGGCGGAGTATCCTTGCTCCGTCCTGTTTTAAAAGGCTGAAGCTTTACCCGCCTTTCACACATCGTGTACAAAGCAAAGAAGTAAAACAGAGGTGGAAAACACTCGCGTGCCCAATCTCCCCCAGTCTGAACCGAATCCACGTCCGTCCTCCAATTTCAAAAGTATGGGAAAACTCGCGGCGCTTGTTCTGGGACTGGCGCTCTGCCTGGCAATCGTCAGAGCTCAGCAGGCCGCGCCCGCTGAGAGCCAATTGCCGCCGGCCGGACCTTTGCCCCAGGACCAGGGAGCCGCGGGCTTGAAGGAAATGCTGCTGCGCCTGAAGACCACTGCGCGGATGATCCACACCACCGCCCACCCCGACGACGAGGATGGCGGCATGATGACTCTGGAATCGCGCGGCAAAGGGGACAGCGTGCTGCTGCTCACCCTCAACCGGGGCGAAGGCGGGCAGAACAAGGTGGGCAGCGGGTTGTTCGACGAACTGGGCATTGTGCGCACCCTGGAGCAGCTGGCCGCTGACCGCTACTACGGCGTGGAGCAGCGCTTCACCCGCGTGGTGGATTTCGGCTTCTCCAAAACGGCCGACGAGACGTTCCAGAAATGGGGCGGACACGACATCGCCCTGGGCGACATGGTGCGCGCGCTCCGCACCTATCGCCCGGACGTGCTGGTCACCCGCTTCCAGGGCACCGATCGCGACGGCCACGGCAACCACCAGGCGGCCGGCATTGTGACCCGTGAGGCCTTTCGTGCCGCCGCCGATCCCAACCGCTTTCCCGAGCAAATCAAGGAAGGGCTCCTGCCCTGGCAAGCCAAGAAACTCTACATGGACCACATCTACCCCGGCGAAGAGTACACGGTAGTTTTCGATACTGGGACGGTGAGCCCGGCGCTGGGCATGTCCTATGTGCAGTTCGCCATTCAAGGGCTGCGGCATGAGTTGTCGCAGGGCGTGGGCTACTGGCACATCGAGCCCGGCTCGCACCCCGATTACTACAAGCTGATTGATTCGGTATTGCCGCCGCTGGCGACGGGCACGCACGAGAAGGATTTCTTCGACGGCACTGATACCAGCGTTCCCGCGCTGGCGGACCGGCTTGGGTCCGAGCAGTCCAAGATTCCGCAGTTGAAAGGGGAGTTGGAAGATTTTCAGGACCGGGTTAATAAGGCTTCCGATGAAGCCCGCAAGAGTCCCGACCGCGCCGCCGAACCGCTGCTGGAGGCGCTGGCCGTGCTCAACCACGCCATTTCTGATGCCAACAAGGCAGGGCTAACCCCGGCCGCTAAGCTGGACCTCATGACCCGCCTCGACGAAAAGCAGCAGCAGTGCGAGAAGGCGGTCAACCTGGCCATGAACACCTCGCTCGCGGCCACTGTAGCGCCGCCCTCCGGGGCGCCTAACGCCGTGCCCCCGCAGCAGGACGCGCTGACCCTGGTCTCGCCCGGCCAGGTGTTCACCGTGGTTGCTAAATTTCACAACGGATTTAACAAACCAATTGAGGTGCAGAACGTCTCTTTGCAGGGGGGCGAAGACTGGGTTCTCGGCGTGTACAAGGGACAAAACACCACACTGAAGCCGGGCGAGGATTACTACGCCAACTTCCGTCTGCGCGTCCCGGAGAACGCAGCCTACACGCGCCCTTACTTTCATCGCGCTTCCCCGGAAGACGCGGTCTACCAGATCAGCGACCCGCGCTATCTCACGCTGCCGCTGCCGCCACCGCCTCTGCACGTGAAAGCGGATTATTACGTCCCTCAAAGCCAGGGGCACAGCTTCACTTTCGTGGGCCACAATGTGCAGTTGGCTAACGCCAAGGGCTGGCAGGCCTCAGAAGTTGTGCCGGTCAGCGTTCCTTACACGGACACAAGCGGCGAGCAGCGTAACCCCACCTTGGCGGTGGGACCTGCGTTTTCCGTCATGCTCAACCCGCCCACGCAGGTGGTGCCGCTTTCAGATCCCAGTTGCCGGGTGACTGTGAACGTCCACAGCGACGT
>DATEGM010000362.1:0-7246 GCA_035280085.1 Terriglobales bacterium | reverse complement strand
CGGAATCGCCCTGGCGTTCGTGGATTACCTCCGCCGCATGATGAAGGAAGAAGGCGTGAAAGCGCGCTTTGTGCGCGGCGGCTCTACACGTTATCTGGTCGAGATGCTGCAGGAGGGGCTGACCGACTACATTCTTGACGGTCAGACCTTCGATCTCGACGGCGTGCGCTCTATCGCCGCCGACCCGCGCCACGTGGCCACTTCGCCCTTCACCTCCTATAACTTTCACGGTAAGGGCAACTTCGCCTCGCTGGTGGACGCGGTGGTTTTGGGCGCCACCGAAGTGGACGTGAACTTCAACGCCAACGTGGTTACCCACTCCGATGGCCGCCTGCTGCACGGCATAGGCGGGTGGCAGAATTGCCTGTTTGCTGGTTGCAGCATCCTGGCCGTGCCCTCGTTCCGCGAGCGGATTCCCGTCATTGTGGATGAAGTGACTACGGTTGTCGGCACGGGGGAGATGGTTGACGTCGTGGCCACCGAGCGCGGCATCGCCATCAACCCGCGCCGCCAGGACCTGCTCGATGCCGCAAAGGGTTCCAGGCTTCCCATTCGCCCCATTCAGGACATCAAGGCAGAGGTAGAGAAAATCTGCGGCGGCAAGCCCGCCCGCCCGCGGTTCGCCGAACGCCCCGTGGCCATCGTCAAATGGGTGGACGGATCGGTGCTCGACACGGTGTGGCAGCTATCCTAGCGCCGCTTTGAGCTTCCCGCAGCAAGCCGCGGGCGACTTCTTGGCCTGTTCTAAGTTCTTTACATTCAAGATTTCTTTACATTCCGGCTCTCGCCATCCCAGAGTGCGCGTTCAGGAACTCTGGCCAGAGACTACTTAGGAGATTTCAGATCTGGAAAGCTCCACACATTATTGGCGCTCAGGCAACCCTGCTGCCTAACCTGTCAACAAACGAGACAGGGCCGGAACGTGCGCCCGTTCGGCATGGATTACACAGAATAGTAAGAGGGTTTATGAGCGACAGGAAGGAATTGTTCGTTCTGGTAGTGGCTGCCGATCGGGTGATCGCCGCGACCCTGGCGACCGTGCTGCATGCCGGCGGCTACATGGCGGCAAGCACCGCTTCGGGCACAACCGCGTTACGCATAGCCGGGCGCATGGTGGTTGATGCCGCGGTAATAGATCTGAATGCTCATCCCTTGGATTTGGAGACGGCAGTCGCCCTGCAGAGTAGATACCCGGATTGCCGCATCCTCCTCGTCTGTTCCTCGTCGAAACTCGATGAGGCTGCCTTGGCGGCGGAAGAGACGGGCCTGAACTGCGAACTGGTTCTGCGGCCGCTCAGCCGCGCTGATCTGCTGGCTAAACTTGCAGCGGCTCCGGGGGTTCGCAATCCAGAACCTTCATTGCTGCAACTGCAAGCCGCGTAGGCCTGTTCAGACTCGGGTATTCCCCGAAGTGAAGCGAATCATTCCGCATCGTGCCACGGCGCAAGCGCAACCGTATCGTCCTTTTCCCGGCCATTACTCCGTTACCTGCCGATACTAACGCTTCAGTTAATCGCGCCGCGTTCCGATTTACCTCTGAGCTCCAGGAAGAAGATGCCTACGTGCAGAAGTTCCTTACTCTGGCCGATACCGCGTTGAGTTCATGGTCGAAGCCGGAGCGCAGGAAGCTTGCCTGACTTCGCCTCAAAATGAATGGCGGCGGAAATTCTCCGCCGCCGTCAAGGGTTTCAGCAGCTACTCTTACTTGTGCGCCGAGGCTGATTGTTCCGCGCTGTTCACCGCGCTTACGAATGCTTGCGCCGATGCAGGGGTTTGCACCTGGCCCTTCAGGATATCGGCAAAAGACACTTCGTGCCCGTAGAGCTCCTTGGTGATTTTCTTGTCCTGGGCAATGCCCGACCCGCTCACGTTCACGCCCGCAAAAGCGCCCTTGGAGCGCGCGTAAGTGAGGATGGCTGCCTTCCAGCCGGCGTTAGCTTCGCCGGAACGGCCCACCGGTCCAGCGGCGACCGATGCTCCCGCTCCTACCTTGAAATGGCCGGACATGAGTTGGTCCATGCCTTGCTGGTTCATGACCATCATTACCAGGTCGCTGCTCTGGCCGCCAATCTGCCAGCCGATGCTGCCGCCGGAAATTTCGAATGGTGCAGGGGCGCTCCATCCTGAACTGGTGTGGCAAGTAGCCAGACCACTGCCGTGCTCCCCACCCACCATGAATGCGCCTTTAATCATGTGTGGGATTACGGCGATGCACTTGGCTCCCCGCAGCACTGCATCAGGAATTCCGGCGTTGCCCGTTGTCATCTGCTGCATGATCTCGGCTGCCTGATTCACTTTCGTTGTTGCTGCGTCGTTTTCCTGCGCCCAGCCCATAGAGATTGCCAGGGCCAGAACGCAAAATAGTGATGGGATTTTCATAGTTGCACTCCTCTCGTGTCCTGTTGGAATCGCGGCAGAGGACACCAGGTTGGCACCCACAGCCTGCTCCGAGTTGCTGCTGGGCAGAGTACAATCCGAGCATCTTCTGTGTTATCTGAGGGTTAAGGGCAGCAACCGGCCGCCGCCCGGTTCCACGGCTCAGGCCGGCTGTTCACATACGGGGAACCTGGAGGGATAAGCATGGCGTCACCATTGCTGGGCGAATTCATGGGCACCATGGTCCTCATTCTGCTGGGAGATGGCGTGGTCGCCAATGTGCTACTCAAGCGCACCAAAGCGGAAGGAGCGGGCTGGATGGTGATCACCAGCGGCTGGGCTTTCGCCGTCATGGCTGGCGTATTTACCGCGCTGGCCTGCGGCAGCCGCGACGCGCACATTAATCCCGCCGTGACCCTGGGCTTTGCCGTCAGCTCGGGAACTTTCGCCAAGGTCGTCCCCTACGCCATTGCCCAGCTGCTCGGCGCGTTTGCCGGAGCCACCCTGGTATGGCTTTATTTCCTTCCTCATTGGCGCGAAACTCCGGATCCCGGCACCAAGCTGGCGTGCTTCTGCACGGCCCCCGCGATACGCAACTTCCCGTCCAACCTGCTTTGCGAAGTGATTGGCACCTTCCTGCTGGTGCTGGTGGTGGGCGCGATGTTTTCCAGGGGGGTAAGCGCCGTCGCTCCCGTGGGCGGCCTGGGCCCATATCTGGTGGCCAGCCTGGTGTGGGGAATCGGATTGTCTCTGGGCGGAACCACTGGCTACGCCATCAACCCCGCGCGCGACCTGGGCCCGCGCATCGCCCACACCCTCTGGCCCATCTCGCGCAAAGGCCATTCCGACTGGGGTTACGCGCTGGTGCCCGTAGTCGGTCCGCTCCTGGGTGGCGTCCTGGCCGGCGTGCTCATGCGCTCCCTGCGCTTTTAGCCCGCCAACAGTTTTCAGGCTGCAACAAGTCTGCTTCAGAACCGAAACACGATTCCTCCCGAGTAGCGCAGGAAGTTCTGCGCGCCGTTGGTGCTGCTGGTCAGTCCGGTGGCCAATGCGTCGGTGTTACTGAACTGCGTGCGCACCAGGTCAAGTTGCACGGGACGAAGTGCAAAGTGCCGTCCAAAATTAAAGTCCAGGCCGCCGCCGAAAGCCATGGCGAAGGCGCTGGCGCTAGTCACGCTGGTATTCAAGCCGCCCACAAAGGGCAGCGATATCCCGGCGCTGGAGCCGGCGAGCGCCTCTCCAAATAGCGCGTGGCCAAACACCGACGCTCTGCCCAGGTTACCTGTAACCGTGGGGCCAAAGAGAAAGGTGTACAGATGCTGGTTGACTCCTGCGGACAAGAGCGGGACGGGCAGCGAGGCCAGACTGCGGTAATTCCCACTGATGTCGGCGGTCACCCCGAGAAAACGGTTGAAATTGAACGTGCCCTGGCCATCCCAGCCGTTAGTGTCATTGCCCCCATTGCGCTGCAGCGAGTATCCGCCAAACACCGTCACTCTGGGCGTTTCATCCTGCGCCAGCAAAACTGTGGGCAAGATCAGACACACGAATAGTACAAGCGTAAATCGCTTCATCCTCAGCTCCCAAATGGAAAGGTATGCTGAAAGCTGAGATGCGAGATCTACAAAGAAGGATTGCTTCCAGCCCGCTAAAGGCAAGGGCTTGGACCAAGCACGCGGGTTTCGCTGGCAGCCCGAGTCCAAGGGCTGCTGCCATCGAGCGTGGCGCAGCAGCCCTCAAATCCGAGACTCAGTCGGCTATTTCTTCGTTTTTTTGCGGGCCTTCGCCTTGGGTGCAGCCTTCTTCGCCGGCGCGGCTTTGGTTTCGCGGCCGCCAATTAGACTTAAAGAATCGGTAGCGTTGAAGGGGAACTGACGCACAGACGTTTGGCCCGTAGTGCTGAGCGTGACGTCTACTCGGCGATTGCTCGCCAGAATGATGGTACGCATGTTGCGGAGAATCCTCTGCCGCTCACTTGGAGTAAGTTCCGGATTCTGTTCCACCGAACTTTTCACCTCGGCGGGAGTCAGGTTGTGCTGAGCGCCGAATGCCTTGGTTTCGATGTTGCCGGCGGGCACCCCATTTTCCACCAGGAAGCTGCGGGTGCGTTCGACGCGCCGCTCGGAAAGCGCCTGGTTGAACGCCGCCGAGCCGCGCGGGTCAGCGTGCCCTTCGAGAATTAGCTTTGCGTCGGGCTTGCTCTGCAGATATTTCACAAAGTCGGTGGCCAGTGCGAGCAGCGTTTTCTGCTGGCTGGTAACCAGGCCGCCATTGGCATTGGCTGCCGTAGGCTGGGCCGTGGGGAAGTAAATGCTGTGCAGCGCCAACCGGGCTTCCAGTTCTTTCTCCTGCGGAGAAGGAGCCGGCGGACTCTCGATTGTCACTTGGGTGGTAGAAGAACTGTTCAGGCCGCGAGAGTCGGTACAGGTGGCGCTCACCGTGATCGGTCCCGGCGCCGCACCCGCCGTGTTCAAGGTGCCCATATTGCCGCTGCCGCTGACCGTGCCCACGGTCGTGTTCCAGCCGGCAACGTTCACCTGCGCCTTGTCCGGACTGGTGCAGTCACAGCTGATGCTGACCGTCCCGCCCGCCGGCAGGGAGCTTGGGTTGGCTGAACAGCTCATGGTAGGCGGATTCTTGGGCGGCTCCTTGACGGTGAAGTTCGCGGAGCAGGTGGCCTGGTTGTTCTTTTTTGCTTTCGGATCCGTAACCTGGGCCGTCGCCGTATAACTGCCGCCCGCCAGGCCGTTAGTATCAATGCTGGCCGTAGTGTCTTTGCCGGTGATCTTGCCGCCTGTGCTCGTCCAGGAGTAGCTGAGCGTGTGTTTAGGATTGAAGTTGTTCGTGGTCAGGTTCGCTGTGACCGGTTCGCCCACCATTACCTCGGCAGGCTGGGCTGAACACTGTGCCGAAGGCGCCTCTGGAGGCGCCCCGCCGCCCAGGTTAAATACCAGGCCGCCCCTCAGGCGCGCCCCACTAAAACTCGGACGCCGCAAATTCGACTGGTTCTCGGGTGCGAACGGGGCAAAGTTGTGCCGCGCCCACTGGTAGTCAGCTTCGATCAGCCGCAGGCTGACGTGCTGGCCCAGCCGCAGATCCATGCCGCCGCCCAGAATTGTTCCTATCCCTTCCCTGGTTGAATATCCGGGCGCGGTTAGCTGGTTCAGGCTCAGCAGCGTATGCGCAAAAAAGTTGACGCCTTCGCTGCGCAGAGTAAAACGCGGGCCTGCGGAATAAGTAGTGAAGCTCAACCCGGTATCCCAGTTCCGTCCTATGTCGCCTTCCAGGGCGAACACGGGATAGAAGTTATAGCCGAAAGCCAGCCCGAACCCCTTCGAAAGACTTCGCAACTGCTGGCCTTGCACCGGATTTGAGGTGCCGAGAACAGGAACACTGCCGCCCGGATTCAGCCACTGATAGCCAACAAAAATGTCTGCCTTGGGAGTGTTCTCGTCCTGAGCCTGTCCTGCAACACTCGCCAAAGCGAGGAGAGAGATTATTAATAGAGCAAACGTCAGGTCACGAATCTTGCCGGTGGGTAACATGCTTCCTCCGTCGTTCGAAACTGATGAGGCGCTCGACCCCGAGGCCGGGTAGTTTGGGATTGGACCGGCTCTGTGCCGCTTGACGAAGCGTCTCCCTCCAGACAAGACCAAATTACTGATAACAGCAATAGCAACTTTGATAACACCCACAGAAAACTGACGTTTGAGCTCCCAAATCGGGAGGCCATGCAGAGCAAAGAAATCAGTTCGGGCGCACAATTGACCCGCTATGCCCCTGTTCAGTACACCGGGTCCGGGCAGTGCAAAAGATTGCACTTTGTCTTGTAGTTCAGTTCGACAGAGTGTCTAAGTTTCTGATTACAAGGACCTTAATGGCCGTCTGCCCTGGTATGGCGATTGCTCTTTGAAGGGTACAGATTGAAGGTTAGCGCCATGACGTCAACTTTGAAGTTATCTGGCAATGATGAAGCGAAGGGCGGGGTTTCCCCTGACCTCGTAAGTCCACCGCAGGATCTGGGTACCGATTGGGAAAGCCTGCGGGGATTAACCAAGAACACCTACCAGCCGGACCGCTCACCCAAGGTCCGTACCGGACTTCTGGCTATATTGCTCGTGGTTGGCCTGGGCTCGCTGGCCCTGGTCCTGCACAACAATATGCCCGCGCTGGTGAGCTTTGGGGCAGAGGTGAGCGAAACGGTTCACCAACTGGTTTCAGCGCCTCCTGCGCCATCCACGGCCGCGCGCGGGACGACTCTTCCCGACCTCCGGGGCGCGCGCAAACAGCCTCGATCGTCGCGGATGCGGATTGCCGAGTCGCAACCGGATCAGTCATACGATCCTGCTTTTCATCCCTTTTACGCTACGGCCGTAGTGGGAGGCCGGCGAGTCGCTCTCGTCTCAAACCAGAGTGTCGTCGTATTGGATATGGACAACGGGACCTGGAAATTTGGCGCGGAATTAGAGTAGTCGCGCTAACTACCCGGCTGCTGGTTGCGTTACACGAACGATTTTCTCTGGCGCTGAGTGTTCTAGCTTCCCCACAACATAAGCGTCGGTTCACCGCTCTCTGGCTCCCGCCGGCTTGCACCGCAGCGAACTGGAACTCCGGGAATAGTCCCCGTGATCAGTGTAGGTTCCGGCTTGAGAGAGGCTATTCTTGCCGAAGTATCCGCACATGGAGACCGTCAAGACAAAACCCGTCAAGGTACAGTAATACAATAGAGTTGCATGCTCGCGCATTGCGCCGAGGAAATCCGCTGCCATGGCTGAGGAACCGATTACACTCTCACCCCGTGCTCGTTTTCGGGCCGCAATGCTGCTGGCCATTGTGGCTGACGCGGTACAAATCATCGCTTTTCCATTGT
>DATEGM010000361.1:0-3120 GCA_035280085.1 Terriglobales bacterium | reverse complement strand
CGCATCGCCGAAGCCGATGACCTGGAAGCGCGCTGCGCGGAGGCGGTCGAGGCCCGCGAAGGCCTGCGTGAAACCGATAAAAAAGAAACCCGCATTTTCGTGCAGACCCACCCCGACGTGCTGGTCATCCCGCCCGATCCGCCGCAAATGCTCATCAAGGTGGACCAGGTGCGCCGCGTCATTGAGACCATCTACTACCGGCCGGGCGAAGGCCACCATCGGGTGTACATCTTCACCCAGTCAGCCTTCATGAAGGAGGCGGCCAATTCCCTGCTCAAAGTGCTGGAGGAGCCGCCCGAATTCGCCACGCTTTTCCTGCTGGCGGAGAATCCGGGACAACTGCTGCCCACCATCCGCTCGCGCTGCATCACGCTGAGCCTTTCGGCCTTGCCGGCGGATGAAATCGAGCATGACTTGGCCGGGCAGCGGCCGCAATGGTCGCCCAAACAGCGGGCGCTGGTGGCGCGCCTGGCGGAGGGTGCTGTGGGGCGCGCCCGCAACTTCGACATTGAAGCCTATACGGCAGCTCGCACCGACGCCCTGGTGCTGCTGCGCTCCGCGCTTTCCGGCGGCGACCACAGCGCGCTGTTCAAGGTAACCGAGACTTACCGCGCAGGCGCCGAAGGCCAGGAGAAAACTCAGCGCCTGATTCGGGCGCTCTATTCCCTGCTCCAGGACCTGGTGTTCTTTACAAATCGAACACCCGACCTGGTACGGAATACGGATATGAGCGCGGAATTGAAGTCGCTGGCCTCGGGTGTGGATTTTGCCTGGCTGGCTGCGGCCAGCGAGCGCCTGGGCGAAGTGGAAAGCGGGATGCGCCGCAACCTGTTGCGGTCATTGTCGCTGGACGCGTTTGCCGCCGCGCTGGAGAAGGGCTGACCACAGGGGCTAAAGCCCAGACCCAAAGGGCGTTATGAACGTGCGGCTGAAGCCGCACGCTTTCACGGTGATTACCTCATCTCATAAACCTCATCTCATAAACCCTAAAAGGGCGATTACCACATCTCATAACCTGGCAGACAAATGCTTCAACGGGCTCGAGCCAGCCGGTACCTTCGCCATGTGACTACCGTCACCTGTCGCAATTTGCGATTAAGCACCGCAGCATTGTTTCGACACCGTTCTCTGTGGTAGCTTAAGTCCAGTCTCACACCCCTACTAGTTCTTCACGCAAGGCAACACAGGGTGTTTACTCCGCGCGAGAGCGTGCGCGATTGCAACCATGGACGGTGGTCACATGAAAGATAGCCTGGATGCGACAGCGGTGGAACGCGCGCCGGAGGCGGAAGAATTTTCCAACCGTAAGCTGATTCGCCCGCTGCTGAACCACAACAACGAACGCAACCATCGTGCCGAGGCACCCATGGATCGCCGTGATCGGTCCAACGGGCCCGCGACCCGCAAGAACGTTCCTCCCGAGCAGACCAACGCGGAAAACTTCTACTACCAGAAGCAAATGCAGAGCCATACTCCCATGGTGGTAGTACTGCAGGATGGCGAGGAAGTTCACGGCGTCATCGAGTGGTACGACAAGAACTGCATCAAGATGGTACGCAACGGCCAGCCCAACATCATGGTTTACAAACCCTCCATCAAGTACATGTACAAGGAATCGGAGAATGGGCGGAAGTAGCGCGCTCTTGGCTCTTAGCTATTGGCGCTTGGCTATTGGCTTTTAGCTCGTTTCGGTTTTCTGGCTTACCGACTTCGCGTTCCCCAACCCTTCGGCTCCGTTTTTCCGGGTACCTCCGAGCATTCGCCACCTCAGCGCGCCAAGCTAAGAACTACAAGCCAAGAGCTAATAGCCAATAGCTAAGAGCCAGATTTTCCGTTCCCCCTAAGTAGTACAATTGCCGGCTTTCCGGAGGACAAAATGCGAACTCTGATTGCCGGCTGCGCGCTGTTGCTGTTGATGGCGGGAGCAGTTGCCGCGCAGGAAACTGAAACCGAGCGCGAGGCCGGGCGCGATGTGGTACGGCAGATTCACGAACTGGACCAGTCGCTGAACGTGCCCGAGATGGTGGCGCGTCTGACGGCGCCCGACAAGGGTCGCGACCAGGTGATCGCGCGAGTAAAGCAATTGCTCGATACCGAACTCATGCCCATGAGCGACTGGATTACGCAGCACCCGGAGATCGGCTTCCAGGAAACGCAGGCGGTCGAAAAGCTGACTGCCTACCTGCAGGCGCACGACTTCGATGTAAGCAAGGGCGTTGCTGGCCTGTCTACCGCTTTTGTGGCCAAGTATCGCCATGGCACCCCCGGGCCCAACCTGGGAGTGATCGTGGAATATGACGCGCTGCGCGGCACCAAGGGCGCTTTTCATGGCGACCAGCATAGCGCGCAGGGACCAGTGGGACTGGCGACTGCCATCGCCATGGCCGAGTTTTTGACCCGCACCCATACGCCGGGCACGGTGACCGTCTACGGCACCCCGGGCGAGGAGATGATGCCGCCAGAAGCCAAGACCGTGATGTGGGACGCCGGCGTGTTCAAGGGCGCCGACATCATCGTGCGCAGCCACGCCTTCAACGTGACGCGGCACGCGGCCCCGGGTTTCGGCACCTGCTGCATGAACATTGACGGCGTGAAATACACCTTTTCTGGCGCGCCCGCCCACGAACTCACTTCCTGGAATGGGCGCAACGCGCTGGAGGGCGTGATCAAGCTGTTCAACAACATTGACGCGGTGCGCAGCAACATGCGCCCGGAAACCCGCATCCAGGGCGTGATTACCGAGGGCGGCGCCGCGCCCAACGTAGTGCCCGATAAATCTGCCGCCGATTTCTACATCCGTTATCCCGACTCCGTTTACCTGGAGCAGGTGACCAAGTGGGTGGACGACGCGGCGCAGGCGGCCGCTCTGGCCACCGGCACCAAGGTGAAGATTGACCATTACGGCCACGACCGCGACGGAATTTCAGTAGCTACGCTGCAGGAACTGTCGTTTGCGTACATGAAACAGTTTGGCGCCACTGGAATTGATCCCGGACCCGGTAAGCCCCAGGGGTACGAGGAAACGGGCAGCGTGTCCAGCCAGATTCCGGGCCTGGAGGTCACGGCGAAATCTTCTAATTGGGCCAACCACACCTATGGAATGGAGGCTGACGCCCTCAC
>DATEGM010000360.1:0-4467 GCA_035280085.1 Terriglobales bacterium | reverse complement strand
GGCGGCCTGGCCGGGCGTGGCCGCGGGCATATTCGAAGGCGAAGCGAATCACCCGCTCCACACCTTTACGCGTATTGACGTCCTCCTGCACCGCAATTTCGTCGGGTGTGCCCTGCTTGAACACACCGCCCACGTCAACGTAGAGGCCTTCGGTGTTCTCGCGTATGACGGTGAAGTCCACGTCCTTGGGCTCCACGCCTTTTAAAGGGCAAAGCGAGCCGTCCAGCAGCTTGATCGGCCGCACATTGGCGTACAAATCCATCTTGAAGCGCATGCCCAGCAGGATTTCCTTGGCGTGAATGTTGGAGGGCACGCGGGGATCGCCAAAGGCCCCCACCAGGATGGCATCGAAATCGCGCGCCAGCATGGCAAAGCCATCAGCAGGAACGGTAGTGCCGTCTTTCAGGTAGCGGTCGGCGCTCCAGTCAAAGTGCTGCATTTCCACGGGAGCGCCGGAGGCTTGGACCACCTTGACGGCTTCGGTCAGCACTTCCCTGCCAATGCCGTCGCCGGGGATAACCGCAATTCTCTTTGCCTTAGGACTCACGGCGAGAAGTGTACATGAGCAGGTTCCATTTCGCTGTCGCGCCACGGGTTGACTCGGCGCGCCTCCGGCATTTACCTTCCGCATTCACAGAGAAACCGGAGACCCCATGATTCATCGCCCGGCAGTGGTGTCGCTATTGTTCATGCTTAGTGTTTGTCTCCTTTTTGCCCAGGACAAATCCGAGGCGCCCAAATTCGATGTGCGCGCCCATTACACCAAGTACGAATACCGCATTCCCGTGCGGGACGGCGTGCGCCTGTTCACCGCTGTGTACGTGCCCAAGGATGCGTCTGCAACGCGCTCTTATCCATTCCTGATGGAACGCACACCCTACAGCATTGAGCCTTACGGCGAGGATCACTATCCCGGGCGGCTGGGTCCTTCAGAAGAGTACGAGAAAGCGGGTTACATTTTTGTCCTGCAGGACGTGCGGGGGCGCTACATGTCCGAGGGCAAGTGGCAGGAGATGACGCCGCACATTGACCATCCGCAATCGAAAACCGATGTAGATGAGAGCACCGACGCTTACGACACCATTGATTGGCTGCTCAAGCACGTGCCCTACAACAATGGGCGCGTGGGCATCTGGGGAGTGTCCTACCTGGGCTTCTACGCGGCGGCCAGCATCATTGACTCGCATCCCGCCATTAAGGCGGCCTCGCCGCAGGCGCCGGTCAGCGATCTCTACATGAACGACGACGCCTACCATAACGGCGCCTTCATGCTGGCCGCCAACTTCGATTTTTACGCATACTTCAATCCGCAACCCAAGCCGGCACCTCCCCCGCGGTATCCGAGCCAGGTGGACTTCGGCACCGAGGATGGCTACCAGTTTTTTCTCAATATGGGTCCGCTGGCTAATGCTGACCGCTTCTATTTCAAGGGGCGCAACCCCCTCTGGAATGACCAGGTTAACCACACTACTTACGACAATTACTGGAAGTCGCGCAGCATTCCTTCTCACCTGCACAACATTCGCTGTGCGGTGCTGACCGTCGGTGGGTGGTTCGATGCGGAGGACCTGCAGGGTCCGTTCAACGTTTTCCGGGCGGTTGGGAAGAACGATCCTGGCGTTTACAACGGCATCGTGATGGGTCCCTGGGTGCATGGGGGCTGGACTTTTCACGCTGGCCACAGCCTGGGGCGGGTGAATTTTGACTCCAACACCTCTGCCTACTTTCATGCCAATATCGAGTTCCCGTTCTTCGAGAAATACTTGAAGGGAGACGGCCAATCCGACCTGCCCAAGTCGTATATGTTCGAGACTGGAACCAACGTGTGGCGCCAGTACAGCGCCTGGCCACCGCCGCAGGCACAAAAGCGCACGCTTTACTTCCAGTCGGAGGGCAAACTCTCGTTCAACCCGCCCACCGGGAATGGCTATGACGAGTACATCAGCGACCCCAATCGGCCGGTGCCGTTCATTGATTACACCGCGCTGGACGTGCCCCAGGAATATATGGTGTCCGACCAGCGCTTCGCTTCGCGCCGCCCTGACGTGCTGGTGTACCAGACCGACCCATTAGAGGAAGACGTCACGCTGGCCGGACCGGTCTCGCCCAAGCTGCACGTTTCCACGTCGGGCACGGATTCCGACTGGGTGGTTAAGCTGATTGACGTGTATCCACCGGACTACCCGGAGCCCGAGGAGAAGAAGCGGCCCCCGGAGGTGCCACCGCCGGTAGACTCGATGAGCGGCTACCAGCAACTGGTGAGGGGCGAGCCTATGCGGGGGAAATTCCGGCATGGATTCGAGAAGGCCGTGCCGTTCGCTCCCGGCAAGGTGGAGGAAGTGAATTTCACCATGCCCGATGTGAACCATACTTTCCGCCGCGGCCACCGCATCATGATTCAGGTGCAAAGCTCCTGGTTTCCACTCGTGGACCGCAACCCCCAGACGTTCGTCGACATTCCCAACGCCAAGCCGAGCGATTTCCAGAAGGCCACCGAACGGGTCTACCGCTCTGCCAGCGAGCCTTCGGGCGTGGAGGTAGAGGTGCTCCCGGCGAAATAATGCGCAATATGGCCAAGTTCCTCGGCCATTGAGGCGAGTTCCGCTCGCCCGGACATCCGAGGGCGGTTGTCCCCACGTATTCACAATCAACCTTCTACTCAGCATGCACCTCCTCTTGTGTGCTAACGGAGCCGGGGGTAACCCCGTCCAACTGGTATCCGGCAAGGAGGGGCAATGAAAGCAGCGACTCAAGCATGGTACTGGCTGGTGGCGGGCGTGCTGGCGCTGGGGCTGAACGGTTATTACCAGGATGGAGGGTTGCAGCAAGTCCACGGTTTCACTGAGAGCGCACTGACCACGATTGCGGAGGCCCGAACTCATTTCAGTCAAGCTGCAAGTCCTGCCAAGGTCACATCCGCGGAGGGCCCCCGCTGCGAGCGTTCGGCGCCCCCGTCCCTAGTCGCGTTTAGCCCCAGCATCCCGCCGCAAGCCCAGGCCAGGCTGGCCCATTTGCAGGAGCGACTGGGTGAAATGCAGGCTACCCGGGTCCAGGTCCGGCTAGCCCGACTGCAGCAGGTCATCGCCCGGCGCGAGCTGCAGCGGGCGCAAGTGGAATGGCAGGATGGCGGGATCGCAGTAATGAATAATCAAGGACAGGTTCGGGTAACACTTCCACGACTTCCCCAGGTGGAAATAAATATGCCGGAGGAGTCCGTGGTGGAAGTATCGCAACCTAATTAGAGATTCACAAATCCGGGCCCTGGGAATCCACCATCTGCCGCGGGTTGAAGTTGACTTCAAAACCGGCCGCTGCCCCGCGTTCGACGAATCTTAGATCCTTCTCGCTCCCCGCAAGAACCGGCTTGCCCGTGGAATCGGTCTTTGCAAAGTGAAACACCACTCCGCTGATCTTGCCATCCCTGGTCTGATCAATCTCGACGCGAAGCGGGTGGATTTTCTGCTTACCCAGCGCCAGATAGCTTTTGTCCCTCAGGGTCGTCTCGTTGCTCTTCGCAAAAGCGCCCATGCTGGGCCCGACCACGGCGACCAGGTACTCGCCGGGAACCGGCGGGAGATGCTGGTCAACAGAGTCAGCGGAAATTTGCTTCTGAAGGACTAAGGATCGCGTCCACGCCTCGCGCAGCGTACGCGAAGAGACCCAGCGAACGACAAACACCGTCTGCTGGGTATCTCCCCCAGCCTCCGCTTCCTTGGAATGAGTGTCCATCATGTCCACGCCGCTCACGTCCTCTGCCGGACCTTCCTGAGCTTGCAAGGCAGTGCGGCTCACCCGCTTCGACCAGGGCGAGTCATACAGGATCTTGCGGACGTCGTTGGCGTCCCAGTTTTTGAAGTTTTTGTCCTTCCAGGGATCGCGTCCCCAGGCGCTGGCCGACAACAACATGGCAAGGGTCAAAGCAAGCGTTCGTCTCATACCTAACCTCCGGCAGGCAAGTTCGTGGGTCGAACCGATTTCCCGGCGGGTCATGGCCGCAGTTGGGGAGACATGCGTCCTTACCCCTTGCGCATGTGGATTTCGCTGCCGCCGCGCTCGAAGCGAACCTCATCCATCAGCTGATTGATGAGGTATATGCCGCGCCCATGATTGGAATAAATATTTTCGCCGACGATAGGATTGGGAATTCCGGCAGGATTAAAGCCCGGCCCGGGATCACGGACCACGATCAGCATGCCATGCGCTTCGTCGCAAGCCACGCAGCACTCCACCCGCTTTGAGGAATCGTCTCCGCAGCCGTGGCGAATAGCGTTCGCCAGCGCCTCGCGGACCGCCGTTTCCACCTCAAACTCCTTGCCCACGGCACACTTCATTTCCCGAGCCAGTGCCAGCACCGCTTCCACAACCGGGGAAATGGAATCCGTGTGTGCATTGATGGTGATGTCGAGCTGCACCTTCAGCTTCTTGCCTTCAAATTCACATCGTGAACGGCCCGAATCGGTCATGAGC
>DATEGM010000359.1:0-3651 GCA_035280085.1 Terriglobales bacterium | reverse complement strand
GTGGGTTCTCCCACCACCAGCCGGTCGCCGCCGAACGTTTCCTTGTCGAAGAAAACTCCCGCCTGCAAACCGCTATACAAGTGGTGCAGAGCATGCTTCGCTTCCAGCGCCGGCGGGTTGATTCCCAGCTCATCCATTAGCCCGCGGGCCACTGGGCTGTAAGGAAACGGCGACTCTATGGCGAAGGTACCGCCGTTGCCCAGCAGCAGGCGTCCGCCGGGACGAAACTCGTTGCGCTTGGCATGGCCGCCGAAGTCATCGTGATTATCAAGAATAAGGATGCGCGCCTTCTCGCCTGCCAACTTGCGATAGAAATACGCCGCGGCCAGTCCGCTGATTCCCCCGCCTACTATGATCAGGTCGTAGCTCTCGCCCGTGCTGGTAGCGCTTGCTTTCCAGTTGCCATCGCGCGTCAGGTGGGCTGCCTCAAATGACCCCGGATGGCTGCCCCGCATACCCGTGAGTGCGGGCGGGTAATAGCGGGGATCGGCCGGCGTAATGCCTGCGGCCAGCAGCGGATCCTGCGCCGATTCATCCGCTCCCTGCTCCTGCGCCAGCATTTCCGCGGGCAGCAGGCTGGCTCCGATCGTCACCGCCACCCCATTCAGAAAATCGCGACGCGTGATCCGCCGCCCCATCCCCAGTTCCCGGTCCCGCCTGACTTTATCTTCTTCCATACCATTACCCTTCATCTTGGAAGTGGCCTCCAGCGAATGATGGCGTCATCCTGAGGGCCTTCAGGCCCGAAGGATCTCGCGTGCACTCCCGCAAACCACGTAGCGCGGGCGCCCTCGCCCGCGAAAACAGAAGGTCTCCGTGTCTCCGTGCCTCTGTGGCTAAGCTAGTAGCTCCCCTACCGCTCTCCACGCCTGATCAATTGCCTGGTCGGTGTACGCCGTCGCTGCCGAATCGGTATTGGCGATGGCTATCCGCCCGAAGCGCTGCCGTCCTATTACATTGGGCTTCTCCGCCTCGGGCCACTCCGGGTCGAACAGCCGGTTGTACTCGTAGCCGTAGCCATGCGGCCAGCGATTCACCGTAATCGCCTCGATGTCGCGCGCTGGATCGAAGCCGCCGGCGCGCAACGTGCGCGCCAGTTGGTCGCGAATCGCGCGCTCAAATTGCTCAAAGCTCGTGCTCAACAGCTCGTAGCGCCCGGCAATCTGCTGCTGGCGCGCGGGCAGGCCCGGCTTGCACGGTGTGCGGCTCAAAAACAGCACCATGGGTTCTTCCGGGCTTTTGGGAGACTGGTATTCGCCGATGTTTACCGGCCAGTTCAGCGTCACGTCCATCCAATATGCCCCGGGCGCGCGCACGCTGCGAATTCCCAGCTTCTGGAACGAAGTCCAGTTGCGAATGCCCACGCTGGTGTATACCAGCGGCACTTTCACCAGGTAGTGCAGTGCCTGCTTCTGCTTTTCCGGCAGCTCGGGTACGAGGTAAGGAATAATCATGTTCCAGCAGGCCAGAATGCAATTCTTAGCGTGAACCGTGAACACCTGTTTGCCGCTGGCGTAGGTGACTTCAACCTCCCGCGAAGTCGCGGCATCTTCGACATTGCGCGCCCGCACCACGGTGCTGTTCAGCCGCAGGCGTACTGCCGCACCCGGCTGGTCCAACTGGCCGTAATCAACTTTCGCCATGACCACATCTTTTGCCGTGTTACCGGGCACTGCCTTCGGAATCAGATGGCGCGCCAGCAGGCGGGCGATGGTCGCGTTTCCGTCCGGAAAATGGAACTGGTACGAGCCGCCATTGGCATATCCCGCCGCCGTATAGCTCATGCGCGGCGCCGCACCCGGCTCCAGATTCATTCCCTGAAAGCCCGGCAACCCCAGCGCCCAGCAGTCCAGTGCCGGTTCCGCATCAATGCCTACGCCCCACTCCCCATTGGTGCGTGTTTGATAAAAGGGAATGACGCCGGCATCGGCCTTCACCACCTTGAGGAGAAAATCCTTGTAGCTCATGTGTGAAAGCCGGTCTTTTTTCTGTGCCGAGGCCAGCCCCGGCATGTAGTCAACTTTCGCTTCCTGGATACGTTCAATGTCGCGCTGAACCTGGGGCGCCAGCGGCGTGCGCGCCAGGAATTCCTTCCACGTGAGCCCGCCCGCCGCCCTTCCATCCTGCCAGTCGCCTCCGGGTTCGCCCGCCACTAGCCGGTCCTCGCCGAACGTTTCCTTGTCGAAAAAGAGTGCCGTCCGGAGCCCCAGGGAACTGTACAGCTTGGAATCGTTGTAGCGCGCGGCCAGCTTGGGCGGGTCAATGCCCAGTTTCTTCAGCAGACCGTCGGCCTGTGGGCTATAGGGAGTGGGGCTGTCAATCAGCATGGTCCCGCCGTTCATCAGCTGAAGACGCCCGCCGAGGTGGAACTCATTGCGCCGGGCATGCCCGCCGAAGTCATCATGGTTTTCCAGGATCAGAATGCGCGCCCCTCGGCCGGCACGCTCACGAAAGAAGTGTGCCGCCGCCAATCCGCTAATGCCTCCGCCTACTACCACCAAATCGTAGGATTCGCCGGTCTCCTTTGGTTTCGCTGCTTGCTGCCAGAAAGTGCCGTCGCGCAGGCTGTGCGCAGTCTCAAACGAGCCCGGTTGGCTGCCCCGCATGCCCGTGAGCGTGGGCGGATAGTAACCGGGCCGGTCCTGCGCCTCTGTCGCTTCTCCTTTGCCAAATGCGTTTCCGGGAAGCAAACTCGCGCCTATCGCCACCGCCATGCCATTGAGGAAGTCGCGCCGCGTGATGGCCCGGTCCATGCCCAGGTAGCGGTCGTACGCTGCGCGGTCCTTGTCAGCGGCCATAGCTTAGCTCTGACACCGTTATCACCGGAGCTGCTGCGCGTCGCCCACCAATTGGCTCAGTACCGTAGAAGACGTCATGCTGAACGGCTTCAGCCCCGAAGCATCTCGCGTGCACGACCACGAAGTTCGTCATTTGACCCTTTGGAATAGCGAGGGGAAGCTTTTTTCTGTGTTCCTCGGTGTCCTCTGTGGTGAAAAAATCCGGATGGCGGGTAGGCAACTGCGGTCCCGGTCTGCCGGGCATCTCCACTTGACAGTCCGAAGCGCTTTCTCTAACGTTGCGCGATTATAGCAAGGTTTTTATGCGGCGCAACCCGGCCTGCTCGTGGCACAATTGGCGGGTTGTATCCACCGAGGACACCATGATCCGACTGAAGGTGAATGGGGTTGAGCGCTCCTACAATGGCGATCCGCAGATGCCGTTGCTGTGGTATCTGCGCGACGTGCTGGGACTCACCGGCACGAAGTATGGCTGCGGCATGGCGCTGTGCGGCTCTTGCACCGTGCATCGCGACGGCAAAGCTGTCCGCTCCTGCGTGACCCGCATGGGCGCTCTCGCCGGCAGCAGCATAACCACCATCGAGCACCTCTCCTCCGCCGGTCTTCACCCCGTGCAGAAGGCTTGGATGGACCACAACGTGCCCCAGTGCGGCTACTGCCAGTCGGGCCAGATCATGCAGGCTGTGGCCCTGCTGAACGGCACGCCCCATCCTACCGACCAGCAGATTGACGAAGCCATGGCGGGCAACATCTGCCGCTGCGGCACCTATAACCGCATTCGCGCTGCCATCAAGGCCGCCGCCGGAGAACGCGCATGAGCGACATTCTTAATATCAGCCGCCGGGGTTTTCTC
>DATEGM010000358.1:0-18144 GCA_035280085.1 Terriglobales bacterium | reverse complement strand
GCGGGTCAGCAGCCTCCTAACACCAGCGACGATAACGCCTGGCTCACGGGGGCCTGGCTGTCCAGCTTTGTGCTGGCGCACCGGGCGGGGCTGAAGGCCGATTTTCCGCGCGAATACACCGATTGGCAGAAACATCCCATGCTGCTGTTGCCTTCGCCCCTGACCAGCACGGACGCGATGCTGGTGCATGTTCACACGGATTTCTGGGAGAAGGCGCGGCAATACGTTGCGCAAGGCGGCGCTCTCTATGCCTCGGTGAGCGCCGATGCTGCCATCCCGGAAATGGAGCAACTGTTCGGAGCACGCCTGGTGGACCATGTTCCCGTCTCCGACGTGACCCTGAAAGTGGTTGCGCCTTTTGGCGATCTCAAAGCCGGCGAGACCTTCCATTACCCTTCGGTTCCGAACGACCCGCGCCATTGGGCGGCTATCCTGCAGGTGACCGCCGGCAAGGTGATCGCTGTGGACCAGGATGGCCGGCCCGCCCTGGTCGCCAACACACCAGGCCAGGGCAAGACTCTGCTTTGTGCTTATCCCCTGGAGAGCTACCTGGCCGCCGTGCCGGGGGCCTTCGACAAGCCGGAAGCCACCTTTCGCATCTACAAGGCGTTCGCGGATTGGGCGGGAGTGCGTCCCGCGTTCCGCAGCGATCAGCCGTCGGTCGAAGTGCGAGCTCTCAACGGGAACGGTCACGGGTACGCGGTGTTGGCCAATCACTCGCCGCAGTCGCAGAGAGTGACTGTTGTTACTACCCTGCCGTTGAAAGCCCTGCATCAGCTCACGCCCACAGGACCGTCGGCGATTCCACTGCGCGGTTCCAGTTGGACCTTAGAGCTTCAGCCTTATGCCGGTGCGGTGGTGGAATGGCAATGATCGCAATGTCTTTTAGCCGGAGCGTATCTTGCTGACAGAGTTGTCGGTAATTCGAGGCAAGTACCTTCAGGACATCCTGGAGCAGCCGCAGCGCCTGCAAGACAGTCTGGAATCATTGCGGGAGTTTCCTGCCCTGGGGCGTCTGGTTGCTCAGTTGAAGCAGGGTGAGTTCCATCGCATTGTTCTTACCGGCATGGGCTCGTCGTTCCACGCTCTTCATCCCTGTACGCTCCAACTTGTAAACCATGGAATTACCGCGCTTATGGTGGAGACCTCCGAGTTGGTTCACTACAAGGAAAGGTTGTTTGACCGGCAGACGCTGATGATCGTGGTATCGCAATCCGGACAAAGCGCGGAAGTGATTCGGCTGCTGGAGGTGAACCAGGGACGTAGTTCTTTGCTCGCGATTTCCAACACTCCTGATAGCCCTCTGGCACAAGGCGCGGAAGCGGCAATTATTACTGTGGCCGGCGAGGAATTCTCTGTTTCCTGCAAGACTTACGTGACTGCACTTCTCGCCCTGCAATGGGCGGCAGATCTGATGTGCGGATGCGACCTGAGGGAAACTCGCCGCCAGTTGCAACAGGCGGCGAACGAGACGGCCTGCTACCTTGCTCACTGGGAAAATCATGTCTGCACTCTGGCGAACTTGCTGCAGGAGACGCGCCACCTTTTTCTGGTCGGGCGAGGCGCATCGCTGGCCGCCGCCGGCACCGGAGCTCTCATCATCAAGGAAGCGGATCACGTTCACGCCGAGGGAATGAGCAGCGCGGCCTTTCGCCACGGGCCCCTGGAGATGCTGGGGGAAGACAGTTTTGTTCTGGTGTTTGCTGGCGACAAAAAGACCTCACAGTTTAATAATCGCCTTCTGGCTGACATCCGGGAGCAAAAGGGAAGAGCGGAACTGGTGGGAGACGAAAGTGACGTACCCGCACTCCGCCTGGCGGCGGCCCCCGTTTCCGTCCGCCCGATCCTGGAAATCTTACCGGTACAAATGATCACCTTAGCCTTGGCTGCCATCGCCGGACGCGAACCCGGAGTCTTTGAGTTGGCAACAAAAATCACGACCAGGGAGTAGCCGGACCGAGACCCGTCATGACACGAAATCGCTATCTGGTCGGCTTGATCCTGCTCATCTTCTTTGTGATGTCGTTTCTTACCAATATCCTGGGACCTATCGTTCCCGACATCATCAACAGCTTCCGCGTGAGCCTGACCGCGGCGGCGGTGCTGCCTTTCTCCTTCTTTATCGCGTATGGAGTCATGTCCATTCCCGCAGGTTTTCTGGTGGAGCGCTTCCGCGATAAGCCGGTGATGGTAGCGGCCTTTTTGGCCAGCACGGTGGGTTCGGCGTGTTTTGCACTATTTCCGGCTTACGAAGTAGCGGTGTTTTCGCTGTTCCTGATGGGCGCCGGGATGGCGACTCTGCAGGTGGTGATCAATCCCTTGCTGCGAGTGGCGGGCGGGGAAGAGCACTTTGCCTTCAACTCGGCTTTTGCCCAGCTCGTCTTCGGCCTGGCGTCATTTATCAGCCCGCGGGTGTACTCCTACCTGGTGCAGAACCTCGGGACACCCGCGGCGGGCCAAAACTGGCTGCTGCGCTGGTTGGCACGCGTTACCCCCAGCGGCCTGCCCTGGGTTTCCATCTACTGGATTTTCGCTGCCTGCACGGTTGTCATGACCGTTGTCGTCTGGCTCTCGCGTTTTCCCCAGGTCAAACGCACGGAAGAGGAGCAGGCCGGCACCCTCGACATGTACCGCAAGCTGCTGCGCAATCCCATGGTGTGGCTCTTCTTCGGCTGTGTTTTCGCTTACGTGGGCTCAGAGCAGGGCACAGCGGACTGGATTTCCAAGTTCCTTTCGCAGTATCACGGCTTTGACCCGCACACAACGGGAGCAACCGCGGTTTCCTGGTTTTGGGGACTATTGACCGCCGGCTGTTTCCTTGGCATGGGGCTGCTCAAACTGTTCGACAGCCGCCGCGTGCTCATCGGCTTTGCCGCGGCGGCGATTCTTTGCCTGACAGTTGCACTGTTCAGTCCCGCCCGCATTTCGGTGGTGGCTTTCCCCATGATCGGCTTGTTCGCCTCCATTATGTGGCCCGTGCTGGTTTCGCTCGGCCTGAACTCCGTGGCCGAATACCACGGGTCATTTGCCGGCATTCTCTGCACCGGGATTATGGGAGGCGCCATCGTGCCGCTGATCATCGGCCGCCTGGGCGACCTGTTTGGCTTGCGCGTAGGCATGTCGTTCTTGTATGTCACGTTCGGCTGCGTGTTGAGCGTGGGCTTCTGGGCGAAACCTCTCATTAGCAATGCAACTATTCGGACCAGGAAAGAGATAGCTGAACCCGCAATTTAGCTGTTTCCGTCGTTGGAGGAGAGTCGAAAACGATGCGCAGACTAAGATTCGCCAGTTCCGCCGGTCACCTTGTGGTTGTATCTCTTTTAATGCTGGCCGGCTTATGCGCCGCGCAGCAGGAGAAGCCCGCAACCGCCGGCATCCCGTACATAAAGCTGACCGCACCACGTCACGTCCTGCCTGACGCCCAGCCCTGGGAGGGTAAGGAGTTTCCTCACACCATGAGCGTACTGGAATGGAAACGCGGCGGCTATCGCTACTGGGGCTGGTACGGGCTGAATGAGGGTGGCGGATTTGGCCTGGCCCGCAGTAACGACCTGCTGAACTGGACCAAGTACGAGCAGAACCCGTTGCTTACCAACGCCCGCTGGCCCAGGTGCTGGAGCACGCCGACCCGAAGCATCCTGACCTGCTGTACCTCGCGTTTACCCGCGATTACGACACGCCCACCAGCTACATCGTGCTGGGAACCACCAGCGATGGCATCCATGTCACACAGCTGAAGACGCTCGTGCAGCCGGTTACCAACCAACGCAACCAAAACCCTAACCTTTTCCGCGATCCGCGGAATCACCGCTTTTATCTGACCTGGTACCGCGGAAACGATAAGGACCATTTTGAGATCGTCAGTAAGAATGCCGCCTCAATCCTGGACCTGGACAATGCGCCGGAAAAAGTACTGATCCGCTCGCAGGAAACAGTGGCGGCGCCGACGCTCTTGTACCTGAAAAATGCGAAGAACAGCCGCGGCAAAAAGGGGGTCTACTACCTGGCCACGGAGATTTACCCCCATCGCTACACCACCAACCCGGAAGGGGAATGGCAGGTGAAAGTGTTTGCTGGCGAAGCGCCTGACGGCGAGTTTCTTCCTGTAGAAGGGGATCCGGTGCTGCGCGGCCAGCGGGCGTGCCTGTTCCAGCACGTTTTCCACGGCCGTTTTTACGGCTACGACTGCCACCTGGAAACACCGGAGCGCTGGGTTCTGGAAGAAGTTGAAGCGCCGCTGCCTTAGCGCCTCAGCTTGCAATGGAAGACTGATGTTTTGGGAAACGTTGATTAGCGTCGTGGAACCACCCGCGACCGATTTGATTCACGGAGGTTTAGCCATGAGAAAGACGCACATGTCCCACCGTTTCGGCACGATCATGGTCCTCTTGATTGCGGCAACGGCCGTTTTCGCTCAGGTGGCAAGCACCGGCGGGGTGCTGGGCACGGTTACGGACCCCAGCGGTGCCGTGGTTCCGGGTGCTACCGTCACCTTGACCAACATAGACACTGGCATCACCAGCAGCGCCACGACCAACGAAGCCGGGAACTACACGTTTCCCCTTGTGCCTGTCGGGCGCTACGACTTGGCGGTGGAAAAGCCGGGCTTCAAGAAATTCCTGCAGAGCGGCTTCGCGATCAACGCCGCGCAAAACGTGCGCCTGAACGCCGCCCTTTCTGTCGGCACGGTGACCGAGGCGGTAACCACCACAGCTGAGCCGCCAGCGGTGGACACGGTCACCGCTAGCCAGGGCAACACGGTGAGCGGGCAGCAGGCCACGACCCTGCCCCTGACCAACCGGGTCTTCACGCAACTGGTCATGCTGGAGCCCGGCGTGGCTGCGCCGCTCGACCAAAGCCCGGGCTTCGGCTCCAACTCCCAGGTCCTGTTTAACATGAATGGCGTGCGCTCGGACGAAAACAACCTGACAGTAGATGGGTTGCGCAATCTGGACACTTTCGGAGGCAACGCCTTCATCGCCCCCAACCTGTTCGCGATTTCGGAGTTCCGGGTGGAGAACAATTCCTATTCGGCCGCCACCGGGCGCAATGCCGGAGGCCAGGTAAACCTGGTTACTCGCTCGGGGACCAACGCGTTTCACGGCAATGTGTTCGAGTATTTTCGCAATGACGCGCTGAACGCCAAGGACTACTTCGCCACCTCGGTGCCGGAGAACCGCTACAACGACTTCGGCTATGACGTCGGCGGGCCCATCAAGAAGGACCGCGTCTTTTTCTTCTGGTCGCAGGAATGGCGGCGCATCATCCAGAGCGCGGGTACGCAGGTGGCCCTGGTGCCCACGGCAGCAGAACGGGCGGGCGACTTCAGTGCACTGCTGCAAGGTCCAAGCCCGGTGGTGCTGACAAACCCCGCTACCGGAAATCCCTACCCCGGCAACATCATCCCCCCGTCACAGATTGACCACAATGCCTCCCTGTTATTGCAGAACTATTTCCCCATGCCCACGCCAGGGTTCCAGCAGGGTGTCTTCAACTTTGTCTCTTCCGCCCCTGACTTCACCCGCTGGCGCGAGGAGTCCATTCGCGTGGACGGGAAAATCTCCAGCAAACTGAGCGCTTATGTGCGCCTCACGCAGGACAGTGCGACCCTGGAGAATCCTTACGGACTGTTTCACGAGAACTCCCTGCCCTTCGTCGGAGGCTCGACCCAGAGCTACCCCATCTACAGCGGCATCGCACACTTCACCTACACGCCCCAACCTTCCTTCATCACGGAGTTCACCTGGGGCATCTATCGGGACAATGACAACTTCCTGCAGAACGGGCCCTTGTCCAGCCGCACGCGTGCTCCGGGTCTGAATATCCCGGAGATTTTTCCATTAAACGAACTCGACCGCATCCCCAGCCTCAACATCACGGGGTATGCTGGCATCATCGAGGAGTGGTACTTCCACAACTACTCCTACAGCATGCCCTTCGATGTTGCCAGCACATGGCTCCACGGCCGCCATATGCTGCGCTTGGGGCTGGACTGGACACGGGAAGGGAAGAGCGAACTGGCCAACCCCTCCAACAACAACACCAATGGCACTTTCACCTTTACCGGGCAGTACACAGGCGACGGCTTGGCGGATTTTCTTACCGGCCGCGCCAACACCTACACGGAAACAGCCCTTGACCCATTCTTTAACTACCGGTGGTACGACGCCGAGCCCTACGTGGAGGACCAGATTAAGGTACGCCCCAACCTTACCCTCACCGCCGGGGTGCGCTACACCTACTATCAGCCGGAGCGCGAGACATCGGACCACTTTTTGAGCTTCAGTCAGCGGATGTGGAATCCCTCGCAAGCGCCAGTGGTTAATCCGGACGGCACTCTGGTGCCGGGCACCGGCAACCCGCTAAACGGTATCGTGATCGCGGGGCAGAACTCGCCCTACGGCCACGCGCTGTTCCCCTCCCACACCAACACGTTTGCCCCGCGCATTGGGCTGGCATGGGATCCGACCAACAGCGGAAAGATGTCAGTGCGGGCAGGCTACGGCATTTTCTACGACCGATGGGGGTCATTCTCGCAGTTCGGCGCCTACAATCCGCCGATCAACCAGACGGTCAACATCTTTAACACGCTCCTGAGCAACCCTGCGGGGACCACTGGCTCCTCCTCACCGCTCTTTCCCCCGACTCTGAGCGGAGTGCTGCCGCCCTGGAAGTACCCCACAGTGCACAAGTGGTCGGTGAACGTGCAACGCGAGGTTGCTCCTGACACCTCGGCCTCGGTCGCCTACGTCGGTACACACGGCTCGCATCTGCTGGGACCGGTGGACATCAACCAGCCCTACCCCACAATGGGGGTGGCTCAGGGCAACATCTCCCCCGATGCCGTGCGCCCCGATTCCGGCTTCTCCAGCATCACTATGTACGGCACAATCTTCAACTCCAGCTACAACGCCCTGCAGGCCACGATCCAGCATCGATTGCGCCACGGGCTGCAATTCCAGGCCTCCTACACGTGGTCTAAGACGCTGACAGACGCCTCGAGTGCCTGGTCGACCCCGCCTGATTCCCACGACCTCCGGGCCGAGCGCGGCCTCGCGAGCTTCGATGTCCCGCAAGTGTTGGTGCTGAGCTACGCGTACGACCTGCCGGTGTTCCAACACAGTACGGGAGTCACAAAAGCGTTGCTCGGCGGGTGGCAAATTTCCGGAATTACCACGATTCAATCGGGTATGCCCTTCACCGTGACCATACCCGTGGACCAGGCGGGCGTTGGCACTTTCAATCAGCGGGCGAACATTGTGGGCGATCCCAACGGCCCCAAGACAGTCACGCAGTGGTTCAACACTCAGGCCTTCACTACCCCCGCGCTCCTCACCTTCGGAAACTCCCGCAACGGCGCGGTAAGGGGGCCGGGGATCAACAACTGGGACTTCGCCCTGGGCAAGTCCTTCGCTTGGAGGGAGGAGCGGGCGGTCCGCCTGCGAGGGGAGTTCTTCAACCTCCCCAACCACCCGTCGTTCAACTTCCTGGACTCGACGGTGGGCGATGCCGCCTTCGGGCAGCTCACGAGTTCCTATGCGCCTCGGATCGTACAACTTTCCTTGGTGCTGACATTCTGAGGGAGGCGGTTTATTGGTCAGGTGTTGGGCCATGTTCGGCAGTGTGCTAGTGGCCTTGTTATCGGTCGCCATGCACGCCCAAATCCAACCTTCTTGGGCGCCGCGTTACAACTCTGCCCTCGCCCGCATCCGAGCCGGTCAGGTAGATACAGGGGTTCAAGAGCTGGAGTCCCTGGGCACGGCATTCCCGAAGGACGCCGAACTAATGACCAGCATTGGGGCGGCGTTGGATATGGGGTCGCGCCACCGGCAGGCGGATGCCTGGTACGGGAAGGCTCTGGCAATTGATGCCACGTACGAGCCCGCTCTGAGCAACCTGGCGCTCAGCCTCGCCAGCCAGGGACGCCTTACTGAAGCGCTGCCGCTGCTGCAAAAAGTTACCCGCATTGATCCCCGCAATGGGAGAGCGGCCTACAATCTGGCCGTAATTGAGCTCCGGCTGAAACGCTACAAGGAAGCGGCCAGCGACTTCGAGTCCGCACGCCACGTGCCTCAGCCGGCTGCGCCCGACCAGACCCTGGTGCTCGGCGAGGCAACGGCCCTCTTCAAGCTCGGATGCTACGCGAAGGCAGAAAGCTTACTGAACTGCGGCGAAGAGACCTCCTGCTTGCTGCTCGGCTCCTCCCAGGCGCTGGCGGGCGACCTACCCGCCGCCGTCCGCAGCTTCCAGCGTGCGGTCGAGCTTGCGCCGCAATCTCCGGACCCCTACTTCCGCCTGGCTCTGGCTTTCCTGCAGGGGCGGCGGGAAGGTGACGCGGAAGCGACTCTGGACGCGGGACTCCGGGTAGTTCCCCATTCGCCGCTGCTGCTCTACGGACAAGCGCTGTTCTATGCGCACCAAGCGGACTATCAGCGGGCTGAGTCCTCGGCCCAGGAGGCGGTGGAGCGCCGGCCCACCTGGGCGGACGCGTGGGGTGTGCTTGCCGAACTCCGCGCCCGAAGAGGAAAAGCGGACGCAGCGGAGGAGGCGTTCCGCCACGCTCTGCAACTGGACGGGAGCGCCGAACATGCGGCGGACTACGGGGAGTTCCTCCTGCGGGCGGGCCGCTTGCACGACGCCCACGGGATTCTGGAGCCAGCCTTGCGGGCGCATCCTGGTAACGCGGCCCTCCACCGCGCCCTGGGGAAGCTGTACCAATCCGAGGGCAGACTCGGCTCTGCGGAGGCGCTCTTGCGACGTGCGGTGCGCGAGGACCCGGAGGACGCGTCCGCCCACTACGCTCTGGCCATGACCCTCCGCCGCTTGCACCGCGATGCCGAAGCGAAACAGGAGCTGGCTCAATTCAACGCTGTCAAACAAAAGGAGGAGTTTGTCCGCGTGCTTGAGCGGGCTGGGCCCTAGACGAGGATCGAGAAGATTTCGCTGGTGAGCAATCAGTCCGCCGGGAATCTGACCACATTCGAGTAAGCCGATTCGCCGGCGGAGTTGATGGCGCGCACGCGGTATGCGGCCTTCTGTCCCTGGCGCAGCGTGTTATCCCGATATTCGCCGGCCTTCGCGCCCAGGCTGGCGATTTTTTCCCATGTGCCCGCCGTATTGCTTTGGGCGCTGAGAGTGCGCTCCACCACCACGCCGGTGGCATCCCCGCCGTGTATCTGCCAACTTAGCCTCACAGCCCTGCCTGCCTGCGAGGCCTGCAGCCCGCTGGGGGCCTCGGGAAGAACCGGCCAGTCGAAATAACTCGCGTCGGTGATGGCCATTACGCTGTCGCGCACGGGTAGTGCTTCGATTGTGTCGGTTGTTCCTGCCTTCCACTCAACCGGCTTTATTTCACCCGACACAACGTCCACCAGGACAGGATGAGTGATGCCGGTGTTCTTCAGCGACATGGTTGCATAGAGCGGGGGAAAAGCGTTTCCGGGCAGGCTGTGCGCAGCGAGCCAGTAAGCCACGACGGATTTTCCGTTGCGGTTACGAAAGCCATAACTCAGAAACGGGAAACCGGTGTGGCGGCGCAGCGCGGGAATATCGGAACTTGTAATTTCAATGGAAGGGTCAAACTTCGTATCAGAAAACAGCGCGTTAGTATTCTGCAGCGCGTAGAAAACGGGACGCGGCGTGAAATCCGCCTTATTGTTGGTTAGCCCGTGGACAATCCCGAAGTCATCATATTCATTGCCATCGGTGCCGGCGGCCAGCAGCCAGACAAACGTCTTCACCCCGGCAGCCAGGTTATAAATGAAACCCCGCGTCACATACTTCGCCTGCACCGATTCGTCAGAACCTACCCAGGAGGGAATCGAGTTAAATTCATCGTCGAAAAAGGGAATGCCGGGTTTGATTCCGGGATAACTCAGCACGAGTTGGCGGAGTTGGCGCGGCGACTCGCTCAGATAGGCGCCATAATCCATGGCCTCGGGATTGAGATTCTGCCCATATCCTGGGTAGGTATGGTAGGCGTACACGTCGATCCCGGATGCACACTGACACGTATCGAGAGCGACCTGGGTGAACTCCCGCGAAGGGTCAGCCTGGCCTCCATAGATGACCTTGGCCTTGGGATCGGCCTGGTGCACGGCGGGAATGAACGCCTTGAGCAACTCCCCGTATTGCCGGGGATTGCCCCAGGGATTCCAATACCCGATGTCCTGCTCGTTCCACAACGCCCAATAATGGATGCGGTCGTGGAAGTGGTTCACCATCCACGCAACATACCGGTTGAAGGCGGCAATTTGCTCGGGAGTGGTGGGGGCATAGAAAACCGAATAGAGGCTACGATCGTCATTGTGAAATGACCCGGGCTCGGGAGTAATGGAATCAGGTTTCTTGCCGCTGGGCGAGGTGTACATGGGATTCCCGTACAGGAGCTGCACCTGAATGTTGATCCCGTTGTCCACCAGCGAATTCACGTAGTCGTCCAGTTCCTGGGAACCGGCAAGCACGCCGCGTTTCTGCTCAATCCAGTCCCAGCTGGTGCGGTCGGAGCTGTTCTCGTATTGCCCGATGCGGATCCACTTGAACCCGGCGTCGAACATGCGTGTCCACCACCAGCGGTTCCAGGGCAGATAGGGATCGCGCGGCAGGTCTGAGTTGATGCCAAACCCATCCTGGATTTGGGAGGAGCGCTTGGGCGGCACGTGGCCGGGCACGCGCTGTTGCCCACCGCTTTGAGCGGCGCAGGGCAAGGTAATGGCCAGCACGCAAGCCATCATCATCAACCTGAACAGCAGGCCATTCAACAGCCCTGGTTTTATCATCAGCTTCTCCACACACCAGCGCCACTGTGCCTGGCTGACAGCCGGGCAGGTTCAGTCCGCATTGCTCTAAAACGTGTACTTCAGGGCAAATTCAATCTGCCGGTTATCGGTGGCGGTGCTGGTAATGCTGCCGCCGCCGGGAACATCAACCGCGGTGCCCGGCAGGCCAAAATTAGGATGGTTCAGCAAGTTAAAGAACTCCGACCGGAACTCCAGTTGCTGGCGCTCGCGTATTTTGAAGTTCTTCTGCAGCACGAAGTCCATGTTGAACAAATTTGGCCCGCGCAGATTTCCGATGCGCGAGTCGCCGAACATGTGCGCCGATTGCTGGCCGGGCGCCAGCGGCGGCGTAACAAAGGCCGCTGGGTTAAACCAGCACGTCAGGTCCTGATGGCCGGGGTTGCATCCCATGGCTGCCTGAATGTCCTGCCCGAACGAGAAGTCGTAGGGATTCCCGACCTGATTGGGGCGGTAGTTGAAGCTGCCGGTGTTGCTGAGATCGCTGGACATGACGCCTGTCACGGCTTCGCCGGTCTGCGCGGAGATGATGCCGCCGATCTCCCAGCCGCCCAAAACCGCGTCTCCAATGCCGCCCATCCCACTCAGGAAATGGCGGCCACGCCCTACCGGAAGGTCGTACAAATAGCTGACTACAAATCTGTGGCGCAGGTCCGGCTGTACCGGCCCATAGTCCTGATTCACCGCATGCGCATTCTGAACAAATGAGCCCACGTTGCCGTCGGCGTTGCCTAAATTGTGGGCGAATGTGTAGGAGGCCAGCAGGTTGAAGCCGTTCGCGAAGTGCCGGTTCAGCGAAGCCTGGAACGCATTGTAGAAGCTGTGAAACTGGGCATAGTCCAGCGGCAAAATGGTATTCAGATTGGGCAACACACTGAAATAGGGTCGCCCCATGTTGCCCGTCGCATCGGAAAAGTTCGAATCGAGCGGCAGGTAGGGCTGGTTGAGATCGCTGGATTCATGGTTCCACAAGCGGTTTGCCTTCGTGCCCACATATCCCATCTGCGCTACCCAGTTCTGCCCGAACTGATGCTGCACGCTGAGGTTCCACTCCAGAATGCGCGGGATCCAGCGCGTGCTGCCCGTAGTCTTGACCAGCCCGCTGGGATGCAAGGGGTCTTCGAATGACAGAGCGGAAGGGAAACCTGCGGAGACTAGCTGAGAGGGAGCAGGCGCACTGCCAATATTGAAGTTCTGCACGCTGAACGCCAGCAGCGGCGGGTTCTCTCCCAGGTCGTCAAAAATATTGCCTTCCGCCGAATAAAAAACGCCGAAGGCACTGTGTACCACCGTATTGTGAGTGGGCGACCAGGCAATACCGATGCGCGGCGCCCAGTCGTTCTTGTCGAACTTCACGCCGCCGTGGGGCACAGGGTTCGGTCCGTACGAGTTGATCACGATGGCGCGAGCCAGGTCGAAATTGCCCACGCGGCCATTGGCCGGGGAAGTCACTTCATAGCGTAAGCCAATGTTCAACGTGAGATTCGGACGAATGCGGAAGTCATCCTGGATGAATTCCGCCAGGTCCCAGTAGCGCGTGGGATAAAGACCCTGCAGCGCATCTTGTTCGGAATAAAAAGGTATGCCCAGCAGGGCGTCTGCCAGACCGCTGCCCCCGTTACTGGTGGTGAGATCGGCGGTGTAGCCACCGCCAAACATGAACAGACCGCGAGGCGCGGTAACCTGGTAGAAGTTCCGCTGCTGGCGGCGGAAATCAATGCCAAACTTGGTGGAATGCCGGCCATGCACCCAGGTGACTGTGTCGGCTGCCTGGAAAATATTCTCGATGGCCACTTCCGGAGTGAATTCGGAATCTCCGAACGACTGGAAACCCGCGACGTCAACATTGGCCAGCCCGGAAGAGTTGGGATCGGTGGAGCGGTTGGCATTAGGAATACCCAGCACCTGCGAGGATACGTTGCTGCCAAAATTTAACGGCAGCGCGTTCACCGCGTACCGCATATAGCCGCCGTGCGCGTCATTCAGCAGTGTCGTTGAGACCGTGTGCGTCCAACCCAGGCCCCAATGCTGCGCCCGCGTCTTGGTGTTACTGAAACAGCAATCGCCGCCGCCCAGTTGCCCCAGTGGACCGGGGTGGTCAGCGCGGACGTCCCCAAAACTGTAGGAAGCGAAAATCTGGTCCGCCTGCCGGAAGCTGTGATCCAGGCGTATGTCGAACTGGTCCTGGTTGTTGAGCATATTGGGCGTGAGCACGTAGTTGTTGACCAGCCCAGGCAGGTTGGGGAGGGGATAGAAATTGGCTATGTTCGAGCCCACCTTGTTGATTATGGTTGGTGGAATGACATTGAGTTGTCCGTTGTAGGCGACCGGACTGCGCAGGGACGCTACCGTACCGTCAGAACACGGAAAGTCAGTCGTGCTATAGGGGTTGAAGATTGTGCCCGTGTCGAATTGTGGAGCACCAGGACAGGGTGAAAAAGTTGTACCCGTCAGCCTGTCGCGGAAGTCGCCGGCGCGTTCGGCCGCGGTCGGAACAGTATTGACGTAAGTTATGCCCTGCCGGATGCGGGTGCCCTGATAGTCGCCGAAGATAAAAGTCTTATTCTTCTTGATCGGTCCGCCGAGAAACGCGCCGAACTGATTCCGCTTGAACGGAGGCTTAGGCGAGTTAGCGCTCGGGCAACCGGTCAGGAAATAATTGCAGGCGTCGAGGGAGCTGTTACGAATAAATTCATAAGCGCCGCCGTGAATTTGATTTGCCCCCGACTTGACCACCACGTTGACCGCCGCCCCTCCTCGACCGAACTCCGCGCTCATGGAGTTTTCCTCGGTTCGGAACTCCTGAATCGCATCCGGCGGCGGCAGCGCAATAACTCCCCCCAGCCCAAATTCATTGTTGTCTATGCCATTGAGCAGGTAGTTGTTGTTGGTGACGCGCAACCCGTTGACCGAGAGTGCTTCGTTCGCGCGTTCATTTTCAAACACCCCGCCCTGCGCGTTAGAGCCGGTCATGCCGCCATTGGCCCCCGGTCCGAGGTAGGCAAGCGCTATAAAGTCGCGCCCGTTCAGCGGCAGCTCGGAAATGCGGCGCTCTGTCTCAATCGTGCCTAGAGAAGAAGTCTCCGTCTGCAAGAGAGGTGGCGCCCCCGTCACCTCAACCGTCTGCGAGGCTTTGCCTACCCGCAGCCCCAAATCCACTCTTACCACCTGGTTCACTCCCACATCGACACTGGGTTTTACGATCTTGTCGAAACCCTCTTTGCTGACCGCAACCGAGTAAGTGCCGATGCGCAACAGATTGGCGGAATAGTTTCCGGAGGCATCCGTTTTGAGCTTAACGGCCTCATTGGTTGACAGGTTGGTCACCACCACTTCGGCTCCGGGCACACGGGCTCCGCTGGGGTCGCTGATGGTCCCCACAATTCCGCCGCGGTCTACCTGAGCCGCCAGCGGATGCGCCACAACCATTACGAGAAGCAAATTGAAGGCAAGAAAAGGCAGGGTGAGTCGAAGGAAGCGTTTCATGGAGCACCCTCCGCGTTCGGTCTTCCGGCAGAACCTACATCCGCGCTTAGGCGCATCTGGCTCGGGATGCGTCTTTTTACTGCGCTGCGTATTGACTGTCAAGTTGTTTCGCGAGCTTTCGAAAAGTTTCAGAGAATGCGGCTTTCCCGTTGACGGGGGCAGCCGGGGCCGTTACATTGGCGCCGTTCGGAGAGGCTCTGCGATGCGAACCACCGTGATCATTGCCATCATCATGCTGTTGGGAATCTCGGCGCCGGCTCAGCACACTCGTCTGGAAGACTTGCGCGAAAAGACCATTCTCGTATTTACACCGCATCCCGATGATGATGTGTTCGGCGCGGGCGGCACAATCGCCTTGCTCAACCGCAACCACAATAAGGTTTATATCGTCGTCTACACCAATGACGATAAGGGATCCTATGATCCAGAGATGAGCTCGCAGCGCCTGGCGCAAATTCGAAAATCCGAGGAAGAAGCCTCGGAGGGCGCGCTGGGCACGCCGAAGGAGAATATTTCCTGGATGGGTTACGACGATGGCATGCTGGAGTACGCGCCTCAGCCGAAATTGGTGGAGGAGGCGACCGCCATTATCCGGCGTGTACGGCCGGATGTGCTGCTCAGCGTTGATCCCGGGGAGATGTACGAGCGCTGGCACAAAACAGATCATCGCATGGCAGCCTTCAATACCATTGACGCCGTGCGCGCCGCCGAATTCTGGCTGTATTTTCCCAACCAGAAGCTTCAACTCGGCCTCCAACCCTACAAGGTTCCAGAGATGTATTTCTTTTATCCCTCGCCCCAGGAGGCGAATTACTTCGTCAACATTGATCCGGTGGCGGAGCTCAAATTCGATGCTGCCGCCAAACAGGTAAGCCAGTTTGAGCCCGCGGTCAACAAGTACCGTTCAGATTGGAGACCTGCGGATCTGGCCAAAGCCAAGACCGAGATGCAGCACGAACAACCGCGCAAAGACGGGCACTATGTGGAAGCTTTCCGCTATTCAACCGGCTTCGTACAGTACTAAGCGACTATGTGCAAAGTTTAGACAGCAAGATCCGGGTTAGGCAGCATAAAGTCGCGAATCAGGCTTTCAAGGTCGTGGCAGGCCGCCGTAAACTGACGTAGCGTACGTCTTGTCGGCGGAAAGGAGTCGAACATCTCTGGCGTTAAGCCATCTTCCGAATAGGCCCGGCGAAAATCAGGAAATTTCGCCAGCAGTTCATTGACAATTGCCGGCGCAACCGGCTTGTCGATCCTCGGTACGACCTCAATGTCACTCGCGTTGAAACGCACCTGCCATGCGTAGGGCGGGGAAATGACAACGTCGCCTCCGATAAACTCACTCCAGTGCATGTGGTTGCGGAACGCCGCCGAGAGCAGACGAATGCGGTATCCGCGCTCACGAAAGATTTGATAGGTTTTCTTAAATACAGCCACCCCGGCCCACTCCAGGTATCCAGGATCGAGGGTGATCGCCTCCTTTTCCATTACCACCTTCAACCAATCATCCAGGCGTCCCACCATAATTGTGCATACCGGGCCCATGCTGGCTATGTCTTTGCCCTCGGATTCGCGCCGACGCAGACCGCGTTCCACGGCTTCGGCCACCGCGATGCATTGTGGCAAGCTAAAGCACACCGTGGCGTTGATACTTATGCCGCGGTAGGTGGCCTGCTCAATGGCGGAAACGCCGGCACAGGTCACCGGAATCTTCACAATCATGTTGGGAGCGATGCGCGAGAATTCTTCCACTTGTTGCAAGATGCGGTCCGTATCCCGATAGAAACGCGGGTCGGTTTGTATGGACAGTCTTCCGTTACGGCCGCGATGCGCCTCAAATATGGGTTTCAGCAGGCTTGCCGCTTTGGCCGAAACCTCGCGAACCACTTGCCAGCCAATCTCGCCTTCCGTCGCCCGCGCATTTTCGCGAATGATCTGAGCGATGCGCTCTTTCCAGGCCGCCATCTCCCTTTTCAACACTCCCAGCACAATCACCGGGTTGCAGGTAGCGCCGACGCCGCCATGCTCAATGGAATACATCAGTTCCTGCACCGATGCGGAGTCATTCCACAGGCACGTGGGCGTGGTCTGGGTCATCTCATGCAGGGGGCTCTTGTAAGCAACAGCGCCAGTGGCAGGCGTCATTGTTCCTCCAGGCTGCTAAACTCGATCGTCGGCACTCGGACGTGTAATCCAGACCGCACCCAGTCAGGGTGGAGAGCAAGGTTAAACGTGCCCAGTTCGGGCAACTTCAGCGGCGGGCTCCACGACCTGCTTCTCGACGCGAACGGCGCGTTTCTGCTGATGCGAGGTTTCTGCGGCGACGGCGATTTCCAGCGCGCGTAGTCCATCCTCGCCTGTAACTCGCGGTTCCCGCTGAGCCGCAATGGTCTGGACAAAGTCCCGCACCTCGAGCACATACGCATCCGCAAACCGGCTCAGAAAATGATCGGCAAGAGGCCGGGTCCCGCCATTTGCACTCAGAAACAGAGCCGGGGCCTGGCCCAGGCTGCCGATGAAGATAGCTCCTTTTGAGCCTACAATCTCGGTCCGCACATCGTAAGCGTAGACCGCCTGCGCATATGACTCGATGTTGCCGATAGCGCCCTGCCGGTATTTCAGGTTGACCACGCCGGCCACAACATCACCGTATTGCGCTACTTCGGGGCGAACGGAGACCGTGGTGTAGGCCTGCACTTCAGCCACCTCGTCGCGCATCAGCCAGCGAGCCAAGTCGAAGTCGTGAATGGTGTTGTTGTAAAAGAGCATTCCGTTCACGCCTGATTGATAGGCCGCCAGCGGGGGAACATCCTTATCGCGGCCCACCGATTTGAAGATAACCGGTTCGCCAATTTCGCCAGCCTCCACTCGTTCCATGGCCGCAGCGTAAGCGGGGTCGTAGCGGCGCATGAAACCGATCTGCAGGCGAACACCAGCGGCGGCTACAGCATGCAAGGCGGAAATGCCATCATCCAGCGACAAAGCCAACGGCTTTTCACAAAGGATATCTTTGCCGGCGGCGGCAGCCAAACCGATGCAACGGGCATGAAATTTGTCGGGGGTAGCGATGAGGACTGCTTGAATCTTGCCATCCTGGAGCATGGCTTCCAGGCTGCCAAAAGCGCAGGGAACCTCTAGTTCGGCAGCCACTTTGCGAGCGCGCGCGTGGTCCGCATCCGCGACCGCCACCAGTTCCGCTTCAGGAACATTACGGCGCAGGTTATAGGCATGGCGCCTGCCCATTTCTCCCACCCCGAGCACCCCGACCGCCAACTTGCTCATTGCTGCCCTCCCGGGCCGCGGCAACCTTAGCGGTTTGCTATCCAGCCCGTTCTGCGAACTTCAGGCGATGGAATCATCGCGGCTTCCTGCCGAGCGGGTTGATTGTACCAGCCTCGGCGACCACATGCCTGAAAAATCAGAACTGCGAAAAAATGCGGTTTTCGGCGAATTCTTGAAGGCGGAGAAGGGAGTCGGCCCAGGAAGGGCTGGCCCATATTTTTTCTGACTGCAGGCTTGACACGAGGAGCCACTTGCACTATAAGCGCTTAGCTAAAACTCCGGTGTGGGAGTGCGCGCTGGCTTGGGCTGCTTTTACCTGCGCCACAGCGAGCACCCGATCCGGGCAACTCTGAAAATTGGTCCCGTGACGGCCGAGTTCGTCCGATCAGGAGGCATCATGGATACGGCAGCAGAGACATTTCGAAGCGCGACTGGGGAGCCCTCGTTAACGATAAACGAAGCTGGGCGAGGCGAGTCTCGGCTGAGCAGACCCTGGGCAGCCTTTCAACTGTGGGTCCTCGTAGCCATGATGATCTTCCTGCTCTCTCCTGCGATATCCTTCGCGAGTGTGACTGCGAGT
>DATEGM010000357.1:0-3043 GCA_035280085.1 Terriglobales bacterium | reverse complement strand
CTTGCTGTTGGCGATGGCGATTTTGCCGCGTAGGGCGAGCGCCTCCGGCGTGCCGATCTTCTCCAGCGCGGCGTCCACCATGGTGTCCACGCGGCTCACAAAAAAGGACGCGACCGAGGCCACCTTGCTGGGGTTCTGGTTACGTCGCAGGCCGCGCAGGTAAGCCGCCGCCACGGCTTCGTAATGCGCCAGCGAGAACATCAGCGTGATGTTGACGTTGATGCCCTCCGCGATGAGCGCCTCGATGGCGGGAATGCCCTCGGGCGTGGCCGGCACCTTTATCATCACATTGGGCCGGACCACGGCTCGCCACAGCCGCTTTGACTCGCTTACCGTAGCCGCGGTGTCGTGCGCCATGGAGGCCGGCACTTCCATGCTGACAAATCCGTCCGCGCCATCGGTTTGGTCATACACAGGGCGCAGAATGTCAGCCGCCATCTGGATGTCTTCGATCTCCAGGTGATCGAATAGTTTTTCCGGATCAGCATGCGGATCTTTAGCCAGCAATGAGCGCAGGCTTTCATCGTAATCGGAGCTGCCGGCAATGGCCTTGTCGAAGATGGTGGGATTGCTGGTGACACCGCTCAGACCATCTTCGTCGCGCAGCCGTTTGAGGCCGCCGCCGGTGAGCAGGTCGCGGCGAATGTAGTCCAGCCAAACCGATTGTCCGAGCTCATGGAGCTGCTTGAGGGGATTCATTGCTTGCCCTTTCTCTACGGCATCAAGCATTCAGCACTCAGCATTCAGCCCGTGAACGTCGACGCTTAGATCTGAGTGCAGCTAACGTCAGGTTCGTATCAGGGCACGACTTCAGTCGTGCCGAATTGCTGCTGTTGTTAAGCGGCTTTAGCCGCTGGGGTTGCGCTCAGCGCCTGTAATCACCCGAACATGCAGCAATAAGCTTTTTACCCACGACTTTCACCGCCCGCTCACCAACCGCAGCGCGTGTTCCACCACGTTGGGCACATTGAAGCCCAGCTTCTCCATAGCCACGTTGCCGGGAGCGGAAGCGCCAAAACGGTCAATGCCGACCGCATCGCCGTTCTCGCCTACGTACCGGCACCAGCCCAGGGTCGCGCCTGCCTCGATGGCCAGTTTGGGCACGCCCCCGGGCAGCACCTGCCTGCGATAATCCGCCGGCTGCTCGTCAAACAACTCCCAGCAGGGCATGGAAACCACGCGAGCGGCAATCTTCTGTTTGGCCAGTTCCTCACGCGCAGCCAGCGCCAGTTGCACCTCGGAGCCGGTGGCGATCAGCACAATCTGCGGCTTGCCGCCTTCGGCCTCGGCCAGCACGTAAGCCCCTTTAGCCACGCCTTCCCGGATGGGATAGCGCTTGGCATCGAGCACCGGAATTTTCTGCCGTGTCAACGCCATCGCCATGGGCCGCTGCCGCTGAATGGCGATGCGCCACGCCTCAACGGTTTCGTTGGCATCGCCGGGCCGCATCACGGTCATGTTCGGCATAGCGCGCAAGCTCATCAAGTGTTCGATGGGCTCATGTGTCGGCCCATCTTCGCCCAGCCCGATGCTGTCATGGGTAAAGACAAACACAGAGTGAGTGTTCATCAGAGCCGCCAGCCGGATGGAGCCGCGCATGTAATCCGAAAAGATTAGAAACGTCGAACCATAGGGAATTATTCCACCGTGCAGGGCCATTCCGTTTACGATGGCGCCCATGCCGTGCTCGCGCACCCCAAAATGGATGTTGCGCCCGCCATCGCTGCCCATGCCAATATCGCCATAAGCCGTGAGCGTGGTCTTGGTCGAGGGCGCCAGGTCGGCGGAGCCGCCCACCAGCGACTGCACGCGCCCGGCGAGAGCGTTCATGGCTTTGCCCGAGGCGTCGCGCGTGGCCATGCCCTTGGGGTCGGCAGGAAAAACAGGCAGGTCGGCATCCCACCCCTGGACCAACTTGCCAGAAATCAAGCCTTGCAGGTCCTGGGCCATCTTCGAATAGCGGCCGCGGTATTCCTCGAAGCGATCCTTCCAGGCCGCTTCCAGTTCCTCACCACGAGGTATCGCCGTGCGGAAGTGAGCCAGCGCGGCTTCGGGAATGTAGAAGTCGGGCTGCAGCGGCCAGCCCAGCTTTTCCTTGGTAGCCTTCACATTTTCCGGACCCATGGCCTCGCCGTGCACCGCCGCGGTGTCCTGCAGCGGACTGCCATAGCCGATGTGGTTGCGCACGGAAATAAGGGAGGGCTGGTCTTCGTGCGCCTGGGCCAGCCGAATGGCCGCCTCAACTGCATCCAGATCGTTGCCGTTGGGAACGGTCTGCACGTGCCAGTGATACGCGCGAAAGCGCTCGGTCACGCTCTCCGTAAAGGCCAGGTCGGTGGAGCCTTCAATGGAGATGTGGTTGTCGTCGTAAAGGTAGATCAGCTTGCCCAGCTTCAGCGTGCCGGCAAGCGAGGCCGCTTCGGCTGAGATGCCCTCCATCAGATCGCCGTCGGAAACGATGGCGTAGGTGTAATGGTCCACCACCCCCAGTTCTTCTTTGTTGAAGCAGCCAGCCAGGTGCGCCTCGGCCAGCGCCATGCCCACGCCCATGCCGAAGCCTTGCCCCAGCGGGCCGGTGGTGGCCTCAATGCCGCGGTCAATGTTGTACTCGGGATGGCCGGGAGTTTCGCTGCCAAATTGCCGGAATTGTTTCAACTGCTCCATCGGCATGTCATAGCCGTAGAGATGCAGCAGCGCGTAGAGCAGGGCGCAGCCGTGCCCCGCCGAAAGAATGAAGCGGTCGCGGTTGAACCAGCGGGGATTGCGGGGATTGTGGCGCAGGAAGCGGTCCCAAAGGACATAGGCCATGGGTGCGGCGCCCAGCGGCAGCCCGGGGTGACCGGAGTGCGCCTTCTCTACCTGGTCCAGCGCCAGCATGCGGATGGTATTCACGCACAAACGATCCAGTTCGCTGCCCTTGGGCTGGCCCTGGGACATTGCGCCTTCCTGCTCAGTAGCCGGCAAATTCTTCAGTGCGGATGTCATCCTCGTCCACCTTTGTCTCCAGCAGCATTTTGCGCATGGCGGCCACCATGGCGGGAGG
>DATEGM010000356.1:0-8923 GCA_035280085.1 Terriglobales bacterium | reverse complement strand
CCTTACGTGGCCTTGATTCTGCAGGCGGGCTGCGGCATCCTGTTTGTGTTTTTAGGACAGGCGGGCACCAGCGTGAAGGGCGCATACGACGTGCTGGTGAGCATGGGCATCATCACCTACTTTCTGCCTTACCTGTTCCTGTTTGGCGCCATGTTCCGCCTGCAGCGCGACCCAGCCGGCGGGGAGGTGATTCGCGTTCCCGGCGGCAAGCCTGTCGCTTTACTGATTTCCTGTGTGGGCTTCACGACCGCGCTGCTGACCATCGCACTTTCCTTCGTGCCCAGCCCGGAGGAGGCGAATCCGGGGCTGGCAGTCGTCAAAGTTGTGGGCGGGACGGCGATATTGGTGTCTGTGGGCGCGGTGTTGTACTGGCTAGGGCGAAAGAGAGCGCGGGAAGCAACGAGCTATTGATAGCTGCGAGGTTCGGCTCTGTGTCGAAACACAAGGTCCCTCGACTCGGGTTAAGTCTCGCAAGCTCGACGCGCCCCCGCTCGGGATGACACACCGCAAGGGTTGCTACACCAGGAACATTGTTACGCAGCGATCAATAGTCATCCGCATCATCTCCTGTCCTGCGCACAACAGCCGGGCAGTCGAAGATCGCGCCACCGGCCTTTCTGAATCAGGTCCTCGCGTGTAGTATGTGCGCTGTCCTCCAGGATAATGGGTTGCAATCCCGAACCTTTCGAACCATGCCGCGATCCTCTCCCTTCGATGTGATCGTCATTGGAGCCGGCCACAATGGGCTGACGGCAGCGGCCTACCTGGGCGGAGCCGGCCTGTCCACGCTGGTGCTGGAGCGGCGCGAAATTGTGGGAGGTTGTTGCGTAACCGAGGAAATTGCGCCTGGCTGCCGCGCTTCGACCACCTCCTATATTGCCAGCATGCTGCGGCCGGAGGTGATCCGCGATCTGGAGCTGGCTTCGCACGGGTTGCGGATGGTGCCCTGCAATCCGGCGCTGCAGGTGCCGTTCCCGGATGGCCAGGTGGTGCCCTGGTGGGCGGACCGGGAGCGCACGGTGGCGGAGCTGCACAAGATTTCCGTTCACGATGCTGACACCTTTGTTCGCGTGGATGATGAGCTGAAAAAGCTGGCCCGCTACCTGCAGCCTTTTTTCCTGGAGCCGCCGCCTGAGGTTGAGCTGGATGGGTTGGAAAGCTGGTGGAAGCTGCTGCGCGTCGGGCGGCGGTTCCACGGCATCAGCCATCAGGAGATTGCCAGGCTCATTTCCTTTCTGACCGGCAGCCTAGGCGATTTCCTGGACCGCAATTACGAGTCGGAGAAGGTGAAAACTCTTTTTCTCGCCAATAATGTTTATGGCAAGCACGGGGGTCCCTACGATCCGGGAACGGCGCTGGGCCTGCTGTTTCATTTGCTGAGCGGCGGCGAGCAGGAGTTGCAGGGATTTTACGGGCACGTCATCGGCGGCATGGGAGCGATTACCCAGGCACTGGCGGCGGCGGCCCGCAAGCGCGGGGTGCAGATTCGCACATCAGCTCCGGTGGCACGTATCGAGGTGCGCGATGGCCGCGTGGAAGCTGTGGTGCTGGAAGATGGAAGCGAAATTCACGCGCGGACGGTGCTCTCCAGCGCCGACCCGAAGCGCACGTTCCTGGGCCTGGTGGACGGTAAGGAACTGCCCAGCGAGTTTCGGCAGGCGGTAAAGGGGATCAAGATGAACGGGCCATGCGCGAAGGTCAACCTGGTGCTGGCGGAGGAGCCGCGGGTGAAGGGCATGCCGGCGGACGCCAGCCCGGCGCAGCGTTCGCTGTTCACACTGGTGCCGTCGCTGGAATTTGCCGAACGCTGCTATGACGTCGCCAAGTTTGGCGAGATTCCGGAACAGCTGTGGGTGGATTGCGTGGTGGCGTCCAATGTGGACGATACGCTTGCCCCTAAGGGAAGCCACATCATGACCTGCTTTGTGCAGTACGTGCCGTATTTTCTGCGGCACGGCACCTGGGATGAAAATCGAGAACTGCTGGGCGACCGGGTGGTGAAGAAAATCGGGGAATACGCTCCCAATGTGCCCGGCGCCATTTTAGCGCGGCAGGTACTGACGCCGCTGGACCTGGAGCGGGTTTACGGGCTCACCGAGGGCAATATTTTTCACGGCGACCTGACGCTGGAGCAGCTTTTTTTTATGCGGCCGGTGCCGGGATGGTCGCAATACCGCAGCCCCATCCCCGGGCTGTACCTGTGCGGGGCAGGCGCACATCCCGGTGGCGGGGTCACCGGGGCGCCGGGACACAATGCGGCCTTTCAGGTGCTGCGTGACCTTCGCCGTCATTAGCGGGTTTCAAATGCATGACAGTGGTATCCGGATTGGGAGATGAATGTGAGGGAAATATGAAAAAAGGCATTTTGCAAAGGCTTAAGGAAGGGCCCGTGCTGGGCGACGGCGGGTATCTGCTGGAACTGGAGAAGCGCGGCTGGGTGCGCGCGGGTCCGTTCACGCCGGAAGTGGCGCTCACCAATCCTGAGGCGCTGCGGCAGCTGCACATTGAGTTTCGCGAGGCGGGCGCGGAGGTGCTGCAGGCCCTCACCTTCTATGCCAGCCGCGACAAGCTGGCCACGGTTGGGCTGCAGGACCGGTTGGAGGACCTGAACCGCGCCGCCGTGCGCATTGCCTCGCAAGTGGCCGGCGATCGTTGCCTGGTTGCCGGTAATCTGAGCCTCACCTGGATGTATGAGGCTGACAGCAAGGCGGCCAAAGACCGCGTGCGGACGACCTTTGACGAGCAGTTGGCGGTGCAGGCGGGGGAGGGCGTGGACTTCATTATCGGCGAGACGTTTTCCTGGCTGGGCGAGGCCCTGATTGCCGTGGAGCGGGCCAAGAAGACAGGTTTGCCGGTGATGGTGACCGTCTGTTTCGAAAACCAAAACACCACGGCGGAAGGAAAAAGCGCGGGCGAAGCGGCTAAAGCCTTAGCAGATGCCGGGGCGGACATCGTGGGCATCAACTGCCTGCGCCCGCCGGAGCACATGCTGAGCTTGCTGGAGGAGATGCGCAAAGCGGTTCCCAACACGTTTCTCGCAGCCCAGCCAGTGGCTTATCACACCCCGGCCGACAAGCCGGACTTCACCAGCCTGCCGCAGTTTCCCTTCGAGTTAGATCCGCTGCAACTGACTCGCCGGGAGATGGCGGCTTATGCCCAGCGCGCCCGCGACATCGGGGTGAATTACATTGGCGCCTGCTGCGGCACCGTGGCCATTCACATCCGCGAGATGGCGCGGGTGCTCGGGAAGGCTCCGGCTGAACAGCGCCCCTGGGCCCTGAACTACGAGAAGCCGATGTCGGCCTATGAGTATTACGACCACGATCCGGCCGCGGTGGGTGCTGGAAACGTGGAGCGCAAGGCGGCAAAACAAAAATAGCGGCCGCCATGCTAGGATGCGCTCACCACAGGGGGAAGTATGGCTACTGTCGGCACATCGCTCGGGCCCTACGAAATCCTCGGCTCGATCGGCGCGGGGGGAATGGGTGAGGTCTATCGCGCGCGCGACCCGCGCCTGGGGCGTGAAGTCGCCATCAAGGTCCTCCCATCCCAATTCTCGGCCGATTCCGAGCGCCTGCGCCGCTTCGAGCAGGAGGCGCGTGCGGCGGCCGCGCTCAACCATCCCAACATCCTCGCGATTTACGACCTGGGCCAGTCCAATGGCTCGCCCTACATAGTCAGCGAGCTACTGGAGGGCGAGGGTCTGCGCGAACGCCTGCGCTCCGGCCCGCTGCCTCTCCGGAAAGCGGTTGATTATGCCACCCAAATGGCCCTCGGGCTGGCGGCTGCGCACGACAAAGGCATTGTCCATCGCGACCTGAAACCAGAAAACCTGTTCATCACCAAAGATGGGCGGGCCAAAATTCTGGATTTCGGCCTGGCCAAGCTCACCGAGCACATCTCTGACGCTGAAACCGTCGTGCACAGCGACGGCACCACACCGGGCATGGTGCTCGGCACGGTGGGCTACATGTCTCCCGAACAGGTGCGCGGCGTGGCCACCGACCACCGGGCCGACATCTTCACCTTCGGAGCAATTCTGTACGAAATGCTCTCCGCCAAGCGCGCCTTCCGCGGCGATACTACCGCGGATACCATGAGCGCCATCCTGAAGGATGACCCTCCGGAACTGACCGAAACTAACCGCCAGGTGCCGCCTGCCCTGGAACGTATTGTCCGCCACTGCCTGGAAAAGAATCCGGATGAGCGGTTCCAGTCCATGCGCGACGTCGCCTTCGACTTAGGGGCGCTCTCCAGCCCATCCACCTCTTCCATTGGCGCACCCGTGCCCGCCGGTGTAATTTCCCGCTCCCGGCGCCGTGTATGGTTCGCTGCACTAGGGACACTGGGCCTGGTGGTCGCGCTCGCGGCGGGAGTGGTCATCGGAGAGCGGTGGTCGCGTCCGCAGCCTCCGCAGTACCGGCAGCTCACTTTCCGCCGCGGTGCGATCGAAGGCTCGCGCTTCGCGCCCGATGGCCATACCATTGTTTATTCCGCTGCCTGGGAGGGCGGCGCCCCGGAACTCTTCACTTCCCGTGACGACGGCCAGGGAGAGCGTCCGCTGGGCATCAACGGCGCCAAGCTCCTCTCCATTTCACCCACCGGCGAAATGGCGCTGCTTACCAAAATTCAACCGCCGCAAAATTGGATTGATAAGGGCACGCTGGCCCGGGCGCCGCTGGCGGGTGGAGCGCCTCGCGAACTACTCGAAGGGGTGGATTCCGCCGACTGGTCAGCCGATGGTAAGGACATCGCCGTCAGCCGCTTCGATGCGGGAACGGCGCAGTGGAAGCTGGAGTATCCCATCGGCAAATTGATTTATCAGTCGCCAAACTGGATTAGCCATATCCGGCTTTCGCCTGGTGGCGACCGCATAGCCTTTCTTGAACACCCGCCCACCGGGGATGACCGCGGCCACGTCGCAGTAGTGAATTTGTCCGGGGCCAAGAAGGATTTGACCGAAGAGGCTGCCAGCGTACAGGGACTGGCCTGGTCACGCGATGGACGGGAGATCTGGTTCACGGCCAGCACCAATGGGAACAACCGCATGCTCTACGCGGTAACTCCCGCAGGCTCACAACGGCTGGTGGATACCGTTCCCGGCAAGCTGCAACTGGAAGATATCGGCGCGGATGGCCGCGTGCTTCTGCAGTTGCAGAGCGCCGGCCGCACCATGGTGGGAGAGACCGCGGGGCAATCGCGGGAAGTGCCCTTAGGCTGGCTCGACTATCCTTTCCCCCGTGATCTGACTCCGGACGGCAAGACTCTTCTGTTCGAAGAAGAGGGAGAAGGAGGAGGCCCGCGGTATACGGTTTTTGTGCGCGGCACGGATGGCTCGCCGGCGGTGGCCATCGGGGAAGGCTACGCGGGAGCCATTTCGCCGGATGGCAAGTGGGCGGTTACGTTGTCGCCGGACGATAGCCGCAAGTCAACCATCGTTCCGGTGGGAGCGGGGGAGACCCGGAATGTACCAGTTTCCGACATTTCATTCGGGCTGGGGAAATGGCTTCCCGACAACCGCCGCTACCTGGTTTTCGGCCAGCAGGCCAATCGTCCGGGACGCGTTTATATCATTGACCGCCTGAGCGGAAAGGTGGCGCCGCTGACGCCGGAAAGTACAGTCGGTAATTTTCCTTCACCGGACGGACTTTGGCTGCCGGTACGCGATGGTGATGGCCGCTTCTGGCTGTGGCCCATCAACGGAGGCGACAAGCGTCCGCTGAATGGAGTACAACCGGAACAATTCGCCATCGGGTGGCGCGACAACAAATCTCTTCTGTTGACATCGAACAGGCCGGAGGACCGCATCCCGCGTCGCGTTTATGTGCTCGACGTGGCCACCGGCCGGCAACAGTTCTGGAAGGCGCTGGGTCCATCAGATACGGCTGGAATGCGCAGCATCGGACCAATTGTCTTCGCCGGGAACAGTTATGTATATGGCTACACCCGCCAGCTCTCGGATCTGTTCCTCACTAGTGGTCTGCGCTGATGGCGAGCGACTGCTTCCTGTAGCCGACGCACGCCTGGCTATCAACCGCAAGCATCACTGAATAGCCTTGACACAGTCCGGTTTGGGAATACACTGGACGCTTTTAACGGCGCACCCCAAAATCTTTATTCGATCACCACGGTCTTGTGGCACAGACTAGCGCCCATGCCAAGAAACCTGCGTTATGCTCTGTTGATTGCACTCGCGCTGTTAGCGACGGCGTCGCTAGGGCAAACCCTGGGCGGGCCCTGCCCGACTTCCAACTCGACCAACCAGCTTATACCTGCCTCGTCCGATCTTATCTGCCTTGTGCCCCAGGTGTATGGACCTGGCGGCTTGGTGGGTGCTGATAACAACGGGCCCCTCGGTTCCACGAACGTGAGTTCATCCGCGTTCAAGCACTCGGTTCACTTCCAGGCCTCCAGCCTGGCAAGCTTTTCGCCGTTGGCGGCGGAAATTGGCACCCAGATCAGCCAGATACCCATCATTTCGCCGGCCTCGGGATTCATCTTCTCCTTCAACCCTTCCCTGGGCGTGGTCTCGGAAACGACGCAGAATTTCGGGCCTATTCTTACAGAGCGGGCGGACACGATAGGAAGGCACAAATTGTTCGTCGGCGCCAGCTATCAATACTTTGATTTTGACCGCCTCGACGGCGTTAACCTGAGAAGTTTCGGCGCTGTTTTTCACCACGAATTTGAGGCTTGCCCCAGCCCCAATCCCAATAACATCACTTGCGTCACGAGTAACGGCAAGAGCATACCGGCCATCACCGAGGACTTCATTTCCACGCAGAACAGAATAGATTTGAAAGTGCATCAGACGACGCTGGTCGGTACCTTTGGCCTCACCGACCGCCTGGACCTGTCCATCGCCATTCCCATCCTGGATGTGCGCATGGACGTAACTTCCGACGCCACGATTCAGAGCGTCGAGGCGGCAAATCCTGCCAACGTGCCTTCGTGCTGCGTACACCGCTTTAACAATGTGAACCCGCCTTCCACGGAGAAAGCATTGTTTCCGCCGGTGGGCAATTTTCCCGAGCCTTATTTCAACCACGCCTTGTTTTCCAATGCCCACACCGCGGCCGGGGTGGGCGACATCGTGTTTCGCGGCAAATTTCGCGCCTGGCAGGGAGAAAAGGCGGGCCTGGCAGTGGGCTTGGATGCGCGTATTCCCACCGGCAACGAAGAAAATTTTTTAGGTTCGGGTACGTGGGGAATGAGGCCGTTCCTGGCGTTCTCCTACGCCGGCAGAGTGTCGCCGCACGCCAATGTGGGCCTACAGGTGAACGGGAACTCGATTTTGGCGGGCGATGTCACTACCGACACCAAAGCGCAGCTACCCAATGTGATCAGTTACGCGGCGGGAGCGGACATTGGGGTGGTGCGGCGCTTGAGCATTTCCGCCGATTTTCTCGGCCAATCCTTGCAGAACGAAAAGAAGATATTCCAGGCCGCGCCCGTTGCCGACTTCGCCGGCGGCCTGCACCCCGAGATAGGCGTGTCCACAGCCACCATCAATCAGGAAAGCGTGGCCTTCGGCGGGAAAATAAGCCCCTTTGGCAGGCTGCTGATCACTGCCAACATCCTTATCCGCGTTAACGATGCCGGTTTGCACTACAAGCCCGCGCCGCTGATCGGACTCTCGTACACGTTCTGAATCGCTTCTGCTTGTGGGACAGCTCAATTGCGCTGAACTCGCGGCTGCTGCGTAGCGGCGTTGCGTGGTGAGTCAGCATCGGCAGGCTTCCTGGCGGGATTACGGCCAACAACCTCCGCAATGGCAAGGGAGTTGCGCTCGCAGCGCTCGAGGGCATGCCGCCGCTGTTCTTCGCGAACGGGTTCTACTTCTTCTTCGAGCTCGAGCTGGGCCGGCATAACCACAGAGTACGGTTAATTGGACTGCCGCGCTGTGATTGGGATCACCCGTCCGGGTGATGGGTTTCGCTTAGCGGATGGACTCGATGACCCACTTCCCGGACGTTCCCTGGGAAGAAGGTAGTTTATGTAAACGCATGGTTACGTTGGCTGAGCCCGGCTTCTGGGTCTTACCGTCAATCGTGTAGTTCAAGGACTGCCGGAAACGAATGGTGGCCTCATCGCGCTTGATTTCCGGCTGGCCGAGAAGATCGTAGGTCAAACTGACCTGCTCGGCGTCGTTGAAAAACTTCCGCAAGCTTCCGGCTGCCCGCGAGGTCATGCTGGGCCAGATGGTGGCCAATTCTTCAACCTTGCGGTCGTCGTATGCCCTCTGGTATTGCGCCAGAACGTCGAGCACAATCTGGTCATCATTCCTCACGGGCGGTGCGGCGGCGGAGGTGGCGGCGGTGGCGGCCTTGCGCCGCAGTTCGGCCTGCAGATTTTCCACCTGCGACCGGGCGGCAGCGGCATATTCACCGTTGGGATAGCGACGCAGAAAGTCCTGGTAGGAAGACACCTGGTTGGCGCTGCTGGCGCGGGTCCAGGCAGCGCGTTCTTCGGAACGCAATTGCGCCAGAAGATTCTTACCCATGTCAGCGTGCGCCCCGCGCGGATACTTTGCAAGGAACGCGGTCACCAGGGCGGCATCCCTGGATTTGGCCGCCTGCTCCCAATCGCGGAACTCGTTGTCTACCGCCAGCTGCGCATCGCGCAAAGAAAGCTGGTTCGCGGAAATAGTCACCGGAGCGGTGAGCGATTGAAATCGCGGAGCCTCGACCGCAAAGGTGTAATTCTCCGCCGGCAAATTCTGCACCGCGTAGTGGCCCGCCTGGTTGACCGTGACCTTTGTGGTCTTCCCATCCGGACCGGTTAAGGTTACGGTGGCGCCGCTAACCGGGGCGCCGGAGGGATCGGTGATGGTCCCGAACAGTCCGCCGCGCACCGAAACGGGCAGCAGTTGAAAGCTGACAGTAGTGACGGCATCTTTGTGAATTTCCACCCGCTGCTGCAC
>DATEGM010000355.1:0-6425 GCA_035280085.1 Terriglobales bacterium | reverse complement strand
GGGCAGGGCATCGCGGATGTGGTCGGCGCGGGAGGCGGCCACCAGCGCCGCGGCGGCGTTGAGCACGACCACGTCCCGGCAAGCCGACTTTTTGCCTTCCAGGATTTCGCGAATGATGGCGGCATTGTCGGAGGCGTCGCCGCCGGCGATAGCCAGCAAACTGGCGCGGGCGAATCCGAACTCCTCGGGCGTGACTTCGTAGGTGCGCACAGTGCCTTGGCGCACCTCGGCCACGCGAGTCGGGCCGGTGATGGTTATTTCGTCCAGGCCGTCATCGCCATGGACCACCAGGGCGCGATGCACGCCCAGCATGCTCAGTGCTTCCGCGAGCTTTTCGACCAACTCGCCGGAGTAGACGCCGACAACCTGGGCGGAAGCATTTGCGGGATTGGTAAGCGGGCCGAGCAGGTTGAAAACGGTGCGCAGGCGCAGTTCGCGGCGTGCCGGCTGCACATACTTCATGGCAGAGTGCATTGCAGGGGCGAACAGGAAGGCGGTGCCAACCTGCTCGAGGCAGGCGGCGATGCGCGCCGGGGGAAGGGAAATGTTCACGCCTAGGGCTTCCATGACGTCGGCCGAGCCGCATTTAGAGGTTACGCTGCGGTTGCCGTGCTTGGCCACGCGCACGCCGGCGCCGGCAACCACCAGCGCGGTGGCGGTAGAGATGTTGAAAGTGCCGCTGGTATCGCCGCCGGTGCCGCAGGTGTCCACCAGGGCATCGCGCTCGGTGCCGCTGACGTCGAGAGCGGAATTCCGTGTGATGGGCAGGGGAGGGGCGGCGGCACGGATGGCTTCCGCGAAACCAACAATTTCTTCGACGCTTTCGCCTTTCATGTGCAGCGCGACGAGCAGGGCCGCAATCTGCGCGTCGGTGCAACCGCCGGAGAGAATTTCCGCCATAACCGCGCGCGCCTCCTCGCGAGCCAGAGACTCGCGGTGGTTGGCGATGCGGTGGAGAGCGTCAGTGATCAAGAGCGGTTCTCGGTTCTCGATTCCCAGTATCTAGTTGTGCTTAGCCTAAATCATCGCACTGAAAACGGGGAACTGGGAACTCTCCTGTCTCACGACGTTGTCGTGTATCGGGAAAGCGAAAAGCAGGTTTTTCGGGGCCGAGGCCCCTCAAGATGACAATTTCAAAAGGTGATTGCGGGTGATAATTGACAATCGCGAAACGAAGTACGAGCTTGAGAAATATAGAAACTTTGAACCGACAACCTCGAACCTTGAACTGAGAACTGAGAACTGAGAACCGAGAACTGAGAACCGAGAACTGACAACTGACAACTGACAACTGACAACTGCCTCCTATACAATCAAAAGTTTGCTGCGTGAGGTTAGAAGCGCGCAGGCATGCCGGCTTTTTATGAAAATCCACGAATATCAGGCCAAGGGGATACTCGCCCGCTACGGGGTAGCGGTGCCGCGGGGCGAGGTCGCGACCACGCGCGAGCAGGCGGAAGCGGTTGCGCAGAAACTTTTCGATCAAGGCGCGCAGGGCGTGGTGGTGAAGGCGCAAATCCACGCCGGCGGGCGGGGCAAAGGCGGAGGTGTCAAGATCGCCAAGTCGGCGGCGGAGGCGGCGGAGATTGCCGGGCACATGCTGGGCATGAAGCTGGTGACCCACCAGACCGGGCCTGAGGGCAAGGAAGTGCACCGCCTGCTGATCGAGGAGACGCTGCCCATCGAGCGCGAACTTTACCTGGGAATCGTGCTGGACCGCGCGGCGGCCCGCCCGGTGTTCATGGCATCGGCGGCGGGAGGCATGGAGATCGAGCAGGTCGCGGCCGAGAATCCCGAGGCCATCATCAAGGAATACATTGACCCCGGCACTGGGCTGCTGGGATACCAGGCGCGCAAGCTGGCGTTCGGGCTGGGCCTGGCGCCGCAGCAGATCGGGCAGGCCAGCCAGTTCATGAACGGCTTATATCGCGCGTTCGAGGAGACCGACGCCTCGCTGATGGAGATCAACCCTTTCATCACCACCAAGGACGGCCGCCTCTTCGCGCTCGACGCGAAAATAAATTTCGACGACAACGCCCTGTTCCGCCACAAGGACATTAAAGAACTGCGCGACACCAGTGAAGAAGATCCGCTGGAAGTGGAAGCCTCCAAGTACGCGCTGAATTACATCAAGCTGGACGGAAACGTGGGCTGCATGGTGAACGGCGCGGGCCTGGCCATGGCCACCATGGACATCATCAAGTATGCCGGCGGCATGCCCGCCAACTTCCTCGACGTGGGCGGCGGCGCCAATGCCGAGCAGGTGACTCACGCTTTTGAAATCCTGCTAATGGACAAGAACGTGCGCGCGGTGCTGATTAACATTTTTGGCGGCATCCTGCGCGTGGACACACTGGCCAACGGCCTGGTCGAGGCGGCGCGCAAGACCAATATTCAGCTGCCCATCGTGCTGCGCCTGGAGGGCACCAACGTGGAGAAAGGGCGAGAGATTCTGAAGGAGTCGGGCATTAACTTTATTGTGGCGGACACGATGAAGGATGCGGCGGAGAAGGTAGTGGCGGCGGCGAGATCATGAGCATTCTGGTTAATAAGAACACCCGGGTAATCGTTCAGGGACTCACTGGAAAAGAAGGCACCTTCCACGCCAAGATGTGCGCCGAGTACGGAACCAAGATCGTGGGCGGGGTCACGCCGGGTAAGGGCGGCACCACCCACGAAGGCTGGCCGGTGTTCAACACGGTGCAGCAGGCGGTAGACGCGACCGGGGCGGACGCTTCGGTCATCTTTGTGCCTCCGCCGTTTGCCGCCGACGCCATCATGGAGGCCGCCGACGCCGAAATTGAGCTCATCGTCTGCATCACCGAGGGCATTCCAACTCTTGATATGGTCCGCGCCTGGGAATTTTTGCAGGATCGTCGCTCGCGCCTGATCGGGCCCAACTGCCCCGGCATCATCTCCCCCGGCAAGTGCAAAATCGGCATCATGCCCGGCCACATTCATAAGGAAGGCAACGTGGGCATTGTTTCACGCTCGGGCACGCTGACCTACGAAGCCGTGCACCAGCTCACCAGGCGTGGCATCGGGCAATCCACCGCGATCGGAATTGGCGGCGATCCCATCATCGGGACCAACTTTGTCGACGCGCTGGAACTGTTCGAGCGCGACCCGCAGACCGAGGCCATTGTCATGATCGGCGAAATCGGCGGCAATGCGGAAGAGACAGCCGCGGAATATATCAAGGCGCATGTGCGCAAGCCTGTGGTGGCATTCATCGCTGGGCAGACCGCACCTCCAGGACGCCGCATGGGCCACGCCGGAGCCATCATTTCCGGCGGGCACGGCACCGCCGCGGAAAAGATTCGCGCCCTGGAGGGCGCCGGGCTGCGGGTGGCTAAGTCGCCCGCCGTCATCGGGGACACCGTGATTGAGGTGATGCGGAAAACCAGTTCTCAGTTCTCGGTTCTCAGTTCTCAGTAGCTGGCGCCGACTGGCTTCTCGACTTAAAAAAATGGCGGCTGCAGCATGCGCCGCAGCCAAGAGTAACAGCCAACAGCTAAGGATCGACAACTAACGAGCGCCGGCCACTGACAACTGACCGCTGACCACCGACCATGAAAACTCTGCAACGCACTCTTGCCATCATCAAGCCGGACGCGGTTGCCCGCGGCGCCATGGGTGACATCGTCAGCACCATCGAGCAGCGCGGATTCAAGGTTCTCAGCGCCAAAACGTTGCACATTACGCGCAAGCAGGCGGAGGGTTTCTACGCCGTGCACGCGGGAAAGCCATTTTTCGAGTCGCTGACCAAGTTCATGTCGGAAGGCTCCATTCTGGTGATGGCGTTGGAAAGGGAAAACGCCATTGCCGAGTGGCGCGAGATAATGGGCGCGACCAATCCGGCCAATGCAAAGGAAGGAACCATTCGCAAAAAGTGGGCGGAGAGCATCGAGCGCAACGCGGTGCACGGGTCGGACGCCGAGGAGACGGCGCGCTTTGAGCTGAGCTATTTTTTTGCCGGCTGCGAATTGCTGTAATTCGCGTACCCAGTGCCTGGAGCATAGGTCCGGCTTTTGGGTCCGAGGGTTTCAACTGAGAACTGGGAACCGAGAACTGAGAACCGCCTTTATGCCGCAAGTGCAAATCACGATGCTGGAAGGGCGCACGCTGGAGCAGAAGCGGCGTGTAGCGCAGCGCATCACGGAAGTGCTGGTGGAAGACGCCGGCGCCTCGCGCGAGGCTATCAATATTTCCTTCGTGGAAGTGCCGAAGGAAAACTACGCCTCCGCCGGCGTCCTGGTTGTGGACAAGAAGAAAACTTAGTCCATTCTGCGCGTCCCTGCCGTCCTGCTGCTATACGTCCTGTGAGCTCCCTCAGGAGTGCGCCTTGCAGATTTATCTGATTGACGGAACATACGAACTGTTCCGGCACTACCACGCTGTGCCATCGGCCAAGGATGAGAGCGGCCATGAAATCGCCGCTGTTCGAGGCGTGGTCCAGTCGGTGATGGGCATGGCCGCCAGCGGGGCCACACACCTCGCGGTGGCTACCGATCATGTGATCGAATCCTTTCGCAACGGGCTTTGGCCCGGCTACAAGACCGGCGCGGGCGTGGAAGCTGACCTTCTGGCGCAATTTCCCCTGCTGGAAGAGGCGCTCTCAGCGGCCGGTTTCGTGGTGTGGCCGATGGTGGAGTTCGAAGCAGACGACGCTCTGGCTGCGGCAGCCGTTGCGGCTGCCCGCGATCCGCGCGTGGACCAGGTTGTCATCTGCACGCCCGATAAGGACCTGGCGCAATGTGTGCGCGGCACGCGCATTGTGCAGCTGAATCGCCGGACCAATGTCACCTTGGATGAGCCCGGTGTAATCAGGAAGTTTGGTGTTCCGCCGCAATCAATCCCCGACTACCTGGCGCTGGTGGGCGACGCAGCCGACGGTTATCCGGGCCTGCCGGGATGGGGGGCGAAGTCTTCCGCCGCGGTCTTGGCGAAATTTGGCCACCTCGAGGCTATACCCGCTTCTGGGCAGGATTGGGGAGTGAAGGTGACGAATGCCAATGCGCTCGCCGAGACCCTGCGCCGCGAACGGGACCTTGCGCTGCTTTTTAGAGCGCTGGCCACGCTGCGCACTGACATTGCTCTATTCGATGACGTGGAGCAGTTGCGCTGGACGGGCCCCACTCCCGCGTTTGCTGAGCTGGCGACGCGATTGCGCCTTACTGCTGCGCAAAGAGCTGCTGTGGTAGCTACGCGGAACGCCCGAGCGAAGGCATAAGATGACTCTGCCTTTCATTATGAATGACGAGTTTCCCCGCAGGGGTGCAACTCCGCCGAACCCTGAGCGGAGTCTTTGAAGGCATTATTTACTCTTCACGCCGCCGTGGTTTCTCCACCCAGCAAGGTGAGCACCTCGCCCGTAATGTAACTGGAATCGGCCTCCGAAGCGAAGAACACGAAAGCGGGCGCGATTTCCTCTGGTTGCGCTGGACGCTCGATCGGCGCCTTCTGCCCGTGCTTGCCGGCCTTCTCCGCCGGTTTATCCGCAATGTTCAGCGGGGTCCACACCGGCCCGGGGGCGACGCAGTTTACGCGTATGCGGCGCTCTACCAGGTTTTGTGCCAGCGACTTGGTAAATGCGTGAATGGCACCCTTAGTCGAGGCATAGTCCAGCAATCCCTTGTTCCCTTGCAGGCCGGTTACAGAGCCGCAATTTACGATGGCGCTTCCTGGCCGCAGGTAAGGAAGAGCCGCCTTCGCCATGTGGAAATAACCATAGATGTTGGTCCGGAAGGTGTGGTCCCACTGCTCCTCTGTGATTTTTTCCAGGCTCTCCTGGTGCTGCTGGAAAGCGGCGTTGTTGACCAGGATGTCGAGTTTTCCGAGTTCCTCCACCGCGCTCTCTACGGCTTCCCGGCAGAAATCAGGATCAGTGACATCTCCGGGCAGCAGCAATGCTCGCCGGCCCTCGTCCTGAACCGCTCGCCGGGTCTCCTCCGCATCGCTTTGTTCTTCCGGAAGGTAGACGATGGCTACATCCGCGCCCTCTCGCGCATATAAGACCGCAACCGCGCGTCCGATTCCCGAATCTCCGCCGGTGATCAGGGCGACTCTGTCCTTGAGCTTCTCCGATCCTTTGTAGAGAGGCGCCTGGTACTCGGGGCGGGGTTGCATCTTCGCCTCGAGCCCAGGCCGTTGCTGGTGCTGCGCGGGAAAAGGTGGCCGTGGCTGCTGCTGCCGTCCTGCCCGCTGCTGCGCGGAAGGGAACTGGTGAATCTTTGCTCCGTCGCTACCGCTCGCCTTCCTGCGTGAGCTGTTCTTGGCTGCCATCGTGAATCCTCCGCTCTCTCGTGTTCCTTCGATAGATGCCTGCATTTCACTCATATGCTGCAACGCAGCCATGCCAACAGCTCTGAACTTTTTGCTATGCACAAAACTCGCGAATAGGGCGGCGCATCGTAGGGGAAAAG
>DATEGM010000354.1:0-4454 GCA_035280085.1 Terriglobales bacterium | reverse complement strand
CGCTTCCTCACCCTTGCGCGACCCTGGCACCCACCACATGGAGACTTCCTTGGGGCTGGAAGGGTCCGCCATATCTACGATCATGTTACCGTTCACCAGCGGCCGGAAATAGGAGATCTGGTGGATGAAGGAGTCGTCGGGCGCGGTATCCAGGAACGCGTAGCGGCCGCCGTCATAATAATTGCGGTGTGTGCCTGAGCCCGTGGCGCCCGTGCTGAATTCCGAGAGCAGGGAAGTCTTGGCGGGATTGGTTACGTCATAAACGCGAATGCCGCGCAGGCCTTTGTAGTTCCTCCACTTGTCGAGCAGCTTGGGATCATCGTACTTGCCGGTGGGCGCGGTAGGCGTCGAGCTGGTAATGGGTGCCGCCGCCTCGCTGATCAGGATCCATTTCTTAAGCTTCTGGTTCCAGGCCACCTGCACTTGCTGCCCGTGCCAGCCGTGCGGGTTGTACATGGCCGGCTTGCGCAGGTCAGACACATCAATAAAGGCGCCCTGCTGCACCAGGTAACGGCGGTCGCCTACCGTCATCATCTGCATTTTGCCGCCCCGTTCCTCGCCGGGCAGAATGTGGGCGATTATCTCCATGTTGTGGATGTACATCCGCCGGTCCAGATAGGTGATGCTTTGGGGCGAAGGGTGGGGGTGATTGTTGGCCCAGGCGGCAACGGAGGAGCCGGCGATGGCCGCGGCAGTCCCTGCGGCAGTTTGCAGGAACTGGCGGCGAGTTGGTTTGCGTTGTTCTCGGGTAGAAGCTGTCGCGCTTAACTCCTTCGGATTCAGTGCCATTGGGCTCCTTCGTGTTCTCGGGAGTCTGAGACCCATCAGTCCCCGAATTGGTATGACCGCTCTACCACCACGCGAACATCGCTGTCAAGCACTTTTGCCTGGCTGAGTTGGCGAGGGCGGCTGGTTTCTGGAAATGACGGCTGCCAAAGAGGTTGGCGCAGCAATTGGCTTTGTGGTATGGTGGTCGTACCAACAGGGCGCTCACCTATAATCTGCGAGCGTGTTCGTTCTTAAAATCCCAGGAGGCAGACATGGCGATCGCTACCATCAATCCAGCGACCGGACAAGTTCTGAAAAAATTCGAGCCCCTCACCGAGCAGCAAATTGACAAAAAAATCGAGAAAGCGGCCGCTACTTTCACCGAATTCCGCAAGGTTCCGTTTGCTGAACGGGCGCGCCTGATGGTGCGCGCGGGCGACATTCTGGAACGCGAAAAGCAGGATTTCGCCCGGCTCATGACGCTGGAGATGGGTAAAACCATCGGTTCAGCCGTTGCCGAAGCCGCTAAGTGCGCGTCGGCTTGCCGATACTACGCTGAAAACGCTGAGCATTTTCTGGCCGACGAACTGGTGGAAACCACCGCAGCCCGCAGCTATGTCCGCTATCAGCCGCTGGGGATCGTTCTGGCCGTGATGCCCTGGAATTTTCCTTTCTGGCAGGTGATGCGTTTCGCAGCACCCACCTTAATGGCCGGCAATGTGGCCCTGCTGAAGCATGCCTCCAATGTCCCTCAATGTGCCCTGGCCCTTGAAGACATCTTCCGCCGCGCTGGTTTCGCTGAAGGCGTGTTTCAAACCCTGCTGGTAACCTCCGGCCAGGTGGAGCGCATCCTCGACGACCCGCGCGTCATGGCCGCTTCTCTTACAGGCAGCGAAGGAGCGGGCATTCAAGTCGGGATGGCCGCGGCCAAGAGAATTAAGAAAGTGGTGCTCGAACTGGGCGGCAGTGATCCCTTCATCGTCATGCCCAGCGCCGACCTGGATACTGCGGTGGCTACGGCGGTAAAGGCCCGTGTGCAGAACAATGGCCAGTCCTGCATCGCTGCCAAGCGCTTCATTGTGGCCGAGGAAATTGCGGCCGAGTTCGAAAAGAAGTTCGTGGCCAAAATGGAGGCGCTGGTAATTGGCGATCCCATGCAGGAGAACGTGGAACTGGGCCCCTTGGCCACCGCCGATGCCGTGGTTGACCTGCAGCGCGACGTTGCCAAGTCCGTAGAAGAAGGCGCGCGCGTGCTCACCGGAGGCAAGCCGCTGAGCGACCGGCCGGGAAATTTCTATGCCCCCACGGTGCTCACCAACATCCCCAAGAACTCGCCGGCCTACCGCGAGGAACTCTTCGGTCCCGTGGCCTGCCTGTTCCGCGCCAAAGACGTTGACGAGGCCATTGCCATCGCCAACGACAGCCGCTTCGGCCTGGGCGCCAGCGTCTGGACCAACGACGAATTCGAGCGCAAACGCTTCGTCAATGAAGTGGAAGCGGGCATGGTCTTCGTCAACAAGATGGTGGCTTCCGACCCGCGCGTTCCCTTTGGCGGCGTAAAGCAATCCGGGCACGGCCGCGAATTGGGCGTGCACGGCATTCGCGAGTTCACCAACATCAAGACGGTGTGGATCGAGGACGAGGCGAAACAAGCGCGCATTTCCCGGGCCGTGTAAGTGGGCCGGCAACAGCCATTTCACGGAAGCGGCGGGTGAATCATGTACAAAATAGTCCGCACATCACGGCTCTACGAACAGATCGTGCAGCAGATTGAGGAGACCATCCTCAAAGGCGACCTCAAACCCGGCGACCAGTTGCCGGCGGAGCGCGATCTGGCGGAGCAGTTCGGGGTCAGCCGCACGGCGGTGCGCGAGGCGGTGAAGGCGCTGCGGGAAAAAGGCCTGGTGGAAGCCTACACCGGCCGGGGCACATTTGTGACCAACGGCACTTCGCACGCCATCCGTCAGTCGCTCGACCTGATGGTCAAAATCGGACAGGGTGAGGGCGCGGCCAGCCTGGCGGAGGTGCGGGAAATCCTGGAACCGGAAATCGCGGCGCTGGCCGCCGTGCGCGCCGAGGAGCAGCACCTGGGTACCATGCGCGAGGCGGTCGCGGTAATGGACGCTTCCCTCGATGATGCCGATGCCTTCATCGAGGCCGACCTCGACTTCCACCTTTCACTGGCGGAAGCGGCGGCGAATCCCATCATTCTTTCGCTGATTGATTCCATTGTTGGCCTGTTGCGTGAGCAGCGGCTGCGCACTTTCCAGAACCCGGATGGCCCGCAGCGGGGGCAGTACTATCACCGTCGCATCCTGGAGGCCGTGAAGATGCGAAACCCAGAACAGGCGCGCTCGGAAATGCGCGCCCACTTGCAGCAAGTGCGCGAGGACTCGCGCATACCTTCTGGCGGCGCGGAAAGAATTCTTTCCCGGCCCGCTTCCTGACGGGGAGACACGGATAGATGGCGAACCTGGCATTTGTCGGCCTGGGAGTAATGGGCGGCAATATGGTGGAGCGGTTGCTGAGCAAGGGTCACACTGTGACCGGCTACAACCGCACCCGCGGCAAGGCGGAACGGCTCATTAAGCTGGGCATGCGTTGGGCGGATTCGCCGCGCCAGGCGGCCGAGTCTGCCGACCTGGTCCTCTGCATGGTGACCAACTCGGCCGCGCTGCAGGCCGTAGCCGAAGGCCCGGAGGGAATCCTGGCTGGCCTGAGCAAGGGCAAGGTGCTGGTAGAGATGAGCACCGTTAGCCCCGAAGTCAGCCGCGCGCTGGCCTGCAAGGTGCGCGAAAAAGGCGCCGACATGGTGGACTCCCCGGTTTCGGGCAGCGTGCTCACCCTGCAGCAGGGCAAGCTTTCGGTGATGGTGGGCGGGCGGAAGGAAAGCTTCGAGCGCATCAACCCGGTGCTGCTCGATCTGGGGCCGAAGGTCACCCATGTAGGGGATAACGGCCTGGCGCTCTCCATGAAGATTGCCACCAACCTCAGCCTGGCGGTGCAGATGATGTGTTTCTCCGAAGGCATCCTGCTGGCCGAGAAGAGCGGCATCGCGCGGGAGACCGCGGTGGACGTGCTCATCCATAGCGCGGTGGCTTCGCCGATGGTGCAATACCGCGGGCCGTTCGTGCTCAACATGCCCGACGAGGCCTGGTTCGATGTAAACATGATGCAGAAGGACATGCTGCTGGCGCTCGAGATGGGGCGCAAGCTGGATGTGCCTCTGCCCACCACCGCGGTGGCGAATGAATTTCTCACCGCCGCCCGCGCCATGGGTTTAGCCAAGCAGGATTTTGCCTGCGTGTTTAAGGTTTTGGCGGAAATGTCAGGAGTACAAGGATGACCACAGTGGCCCAGCAGCCCCAAGCCGCCGCCAGCATTGGCGCGGAAGCCTGGCTACGCATGTACCGGCAGATGGTAAGCATCCGCCTGTTTGAAGAACAGGTGAACGACCTTTACACCCGCGCGCTCATGCCGGGCCTGGCTCACCTGTATGTGGGCGAAGAAGCGGTAGCCGTTGGTGTTTGCCAGGCGCTGCGTGGGGACGACTACATCACCAGCACGCATCGCGGGCACGGGCACTGCCTGGCCAAAGGCGCGGCTCCCGACCGCATGTTCGCCGAGCTTCTGGGCAAGGAAGCGGGCTACTGCCGGGGCAAGGGTGGCTCCATGCACATCGCCGA
>DATEGM010000353.1:0-6988 GCA_035280085.1 Terriglobales bacterium | reverse complement strand
GCGCCCTGGCGCTCTAAACCGTACTCGTCAATGACCACGCCTACCCAGTAGCTCTGGTTTTCCTGAAAGCAGCGCACCGCGCGCCCACGGCAGTTCACCACCACGCTGCTGGCGGTCCCCAGTACTTGTGCGGGCATGCAGATGCTGAATTCCACGGCGGCGCCGATGGGGACTTCTTCATCGGTCTGGAAGAGGACGCCGTTGGCTGAAATGTTGCGGGTCTGGCCGGCGTGGTCGCCCTGCGGGCTGTGAAATTCCACCGGCAACTGCAGAGGAAAGCGGGCAGCGCTCTGCATGTCACTAAAGCGGGCTGAATGCCGCGCCGAGTGTTCTGCTTCCGCTACCGCCGTGTGTGGCCTGACCTCTTTGGACACGCTCTTCTCCACCGTGGAGGCAGCTGGGGGTAGCGCGCTCCAGACCACAAGCTGGGATAGGGGGAGCTTACAACGGGGTAGAGAGCGGGAAAAGTTACGAAAGTTATGGCCTATTCGAGTGAGACCAAAGACAGGAAAGCTATCTGCCTCTTCACCTAATGCACAAGCTCCGAATCGGCATGCTCTCCGGGTCAGGGTAAGCACAAGGTCCCTCGACTCGCCATTCGGTTCGGAAGCGAACCGAAAGGCTTCACTTGGGATGACATTCGCAAAATTTTTCCAGTGAGCCACCGAATCGGAGACCGGTTTCAGTTCTGCATTTCAATCTCAATTCAGAAATTGAGGGCAAAACAGGGTTACCGAAGTGACGGATATCACTGAGCCGGGTGGGCGAAAAGCGTACATTCTGCTGGAGGACGCTGGTGAGGAGGCTCAGTCTGCCGCAGCAAAGAGACGATACGCCAATAGCCGCGCGGGGGCCACGGACTTGGCCGGGAGATGGCGCGGGAAATGGAGCGGACGCCGGCATTGCGCCGGAAGAACCCGGGGATCGTGAGAAGGGTCAAAATCCGAGTGCGCCTGCAGTGACTTCAGGCGCGTCATTAGTCCCCACTCCGACCTCACAATCGCGGGAAACCTACATCGCCCTGTTGGCGGCAGCGGGAATCGCAGCATATTTTGCGCTGCACTATCCTGGGGGTGTACGTGCGGAAATCTACAACTTGCCGCTCTACCTCACGCTGGCCGTCGGCGGCCTGCCGTTGCTGATCGGGCTGACGCGGCGTCTGTTGAAGGCGGAATTCGGCTCCGATCTGCTGGCGGGAATCTCCATTCTCAGTTCTGTGCTGCTGGGGGAGTATCTGGTGGGTTCCATCATCGTGCTGATGCTTTCCGGCGGGGCGGCGCTGGAGCAGTTCGCTACGCGGCGCGCATCTTCAGTGCTGGACGCGCTAGCCAAACGCATGCCGCAAGTGGCGCACCGCAAGAGCAAAGGGGCCATTGTGGATGCCCACCTGCAGGAAGTAGGCATTGGCGATCTGCTGGTGGTGTTTCCGCACGAGATCTGCCCGGTGGACGGAGTGGTGGTGGAAGGCCATGGAGTGATGGACGAATCCTACCTGACGGGCGAGCCCTACGAGATGTCGAAGACGCCGGGCTCAAAGGTGTTGTCAGGCGCCATCAATGGCGATACAGCGCTGACCATTCAGGCGGAAGCCCTGCCGGTGGACTCGCGCTACGCCAAAATCATGCGGGTGATGCAGGAAACGGAGCAGAAGCGACCGCGGCTGCGGCGGCTGGGAGACAAGCTGGGCGCCTGGTACACGCCAATTGCGGTGGCGGTGGCGGGAGCGGCATGGGCCGCGACCGGCGAGCCCATGCGCTTCTTAGCGGTGGTAGTGATTGCCACTCCGTGCCCGCTGCTGATTTCCATACCTGTGGCCGTGATCGGCGCCATTTCGCTGGCGGCGCGGCACGGGATCATCATTAAGAATCCGGCGGTGCTGGAGCAGATTTCCACCTGCCGCACACTCATCTTCGACAAGACGGGCACGCTGACTTACGGGAAGCCGGCGCTGACCGGGGTGATCCCTGCACCTGGGTTCACCAGCGAGGATGTGCTGCAGGAGGCGGCCAGCCTGGAACAATACTCCAAGCATCCGCTGGCGGCGGCCATTGTGGTGGCGGCGCAGGGCGCAAGGCTGGCGTTGGCCGCGGTTAGTCACGTCAGCGAACGCCCCGGCGAAGGATTGGAAGGAGTGGTGGCGGGACGGGTGGTGCGGATAACCGGGCGCAACAAAGTGGAGGATCAAAAACTTGCCCTGCCGCCCATTGTGAGCGGGCTGGAGTGCCTGGTATTCGTGAATGGCCACTATGCCGCCACGTTCCGCTTTCATGACGCACCGCGGATGGAGAGCCGGTCGTTTGTGGACCATCTAAAACCGAAGCACGCGGTGGAGAAGGTCATGCTGGTTTCCGGCGACCGCGAATCGGAGGTGCGCTACCTGGCCGATGAAGTGGGCATCACCGAGGTCCATGCCAGCCAGGCGCCGGAGCAAAAGGTGGCCATCGTTCAGGAGGAAACCGAGAGGGGGCGCACGCTGTTCCTGGGTGACGGCATCAATGACGCGCCGGCGCTGATGGCAGCCACAGTAGGCGTGGCTTTCGGCCCTAACAGCGACATTACTTCGGAAGCCGCCGGCGCGGTCATCATGACTACGTCGCTGGCCAAGGTGGATGAGCTATTCCATATCAGCGACCGCATGCGGACGATTGCGCTGCAGAGCGCTCTGGGAGGCATGGCGCTGAGTGTTGTAGGCATGATCGCTGCCGCGGCAGGGTTTTTGCCGGCACTGCAGGGAGCGATTGCGCAAGAAGTCATAGATCTTCTGGCAGTGCTGAACGCGGTGCGGGTGGCGCTGCCCACTCGCACCATGTCGGATTTTGAGGCGGCGAATTCCTTTGCGGGTTCGGCGCCCAAGCATTTGGGAGCGGGCGCCTGAGGGTGGCGCCTGGTAGGGTGGGCCATGGAAGGCATCTGGCTGGTGTTTCTGGTGGTGTTTGCTCTGAACCTGCTGCCTGCGTTTGCGCCTCCAACCTGGGTAGCGCTTTCCTTCTTTAGCTACAAATTTCCTGACAATGACATCGCCATGCTGGCGCTGGTGGGAGCGACCGCGGCTACGCTGGGCCGGGTTATCCTGGCGAAGTTTGCCCGCACCATGGTACGCGGCAAGCTGCTGAGCGAGGATACCCGGGAGAACATTGACGCGATCAAGGAGAGGCTGGAGGGGAAGAAAACCCTGACGGCGGGCGCCAGCCTGTTTTATGCATTCAGTCCGCTGCCTTCGAACTATCTCTTCATCGCTTACGGACTGACCACGCTGGAGCTGCGGGTGCTGGCTCTGCCATTTTTTCTCGGCCGGCTGATCGGCTACAACTTCTGGGCACACGTGGGCTCAGCGGCGGCCCGCAAGCTCGCGGTTGAGGCGCCGGAGAGCTACATGAGTGTGTACTTCGTGCTGGTGCAGGTAGCATGCCTGGCCCTGATTTATGTCTTCATGCGCGTTGACTGGCGGCAGTTGCTGCAGGAGCGAAAGCTGCGCTGGACGGGGAAAAGAAGCTCTCAGTACCTGGCACCCAGTTCCCAGTCAGCATCGCGTAGCGCCCAGCAACCGGCAAGGACAGGACCGGACAGACGGTAATTTCCGCACGTGGTTTGCAGCACGAACGCGGGGAATATGCCTATCAAGGTAGCGACGGCGTAGTTTGCCGTGAAGGGCGCTCGGCCCATAAAATGAGGAGGGGAGGAGCAGAGTTGCGCCTCTCGCTTCCTGACAATTGACGCCGGAGAGATGGCCGAGTGGCTGAAGGCGCACGCTTGGAAAGCGTGTATACGGGAAACCGTATCGTGGGTTCGAATCCCACTCTCTCCGCCAGATCCTCAAAAAAGCGCTTTACGGGCGTGGAGCTCGCCTTGCAGAGCAACTGATTCTTAATCGCGCTACCACCAGCCGGCTGGTTATTTTTCAGCGATTTATCCGAGGTTTCATTAGGCCACATTGCACTGATTTTGGATTCGATTGCAGTCTCTTTCTAGAGTATTAGCTAACTGACGATCCCAACTATCACAGACCTATTTGTTTGCAAAGTCCTAATCCTGCTGTTTCAACTCTCGCGCAAGGCGACGATGGGATTCACTTTTATCGCGCGGCGGGCTGGGAGATAGCTCGCCAGCGCGGCCACTGCAAGTAAAAGGAGAGGCACGATCAGAAACACAGCCGGATCATGGGGGCGAACACCATAGAGTAAACTTGCCATCATGGACGCCGTGGATGCAGAAACAACCAATCCGGCAAGGATGCCCATGCCAGCAAGCGCCACCCCTTTGCGCAAGAACATCCTCAGAATGTCGCCCCGTTGCGCACCCAGGGCCATGCGGAGCCCGATCTCGCGCGATCTTTGGCCAACCATATAGGCCAGCAAACCGTAAATTCCGATGGAGGCCAGCAAGAGCGCCCCACCCGCAAATCCCGCCACCAAATTCGCCGAAAACCTCCGCGATGCCAGCGATGCATCCAGTATTTCATCCATCGAGGTGACGCCGAACACCGGCAGCCCTGGATCTAGGCTCTGAACCGCGCTGCGAATCTGCGTCTCCAGCGTGCTCGCTGGCAAGGAAGTTCGCAGAGCCAAGCTTAACGACCGCCCGAGAAATTGATTCAGCGGAACATAGAGGTGCGGCACGCCATCGACATCGAGCCCGTCGTGCTTGATATTTTTCACCACGCCCACCACGGTGCTCCATGGATTCACAGAATTCTGCCCGAAACGCAACCGGATACGCAGCCGCCGGCCCACCGGATCATGATTCGGCCACCAGTAGCGCCTCGCCGTCGCCTCATCAATGATTACCACGGGCAGTTTGCCATTCTCGTCGTCCTCGGTAAAGAAGCGCCCCTCGACGAGCGGTGTTTGTATCACCCGAAAATAATCCGGGCTGATGCGGATAACTTCCGCGCTCAAATTTCCCGAGGATTCCGTGGGCCGGTCTTCGATATCCAGCGAATTGTGATTGGTGGCGCCGTAGGCCGCCGAATCGCCGTTGATTGCGTCGGCGGCCGGCAAATTGGAGGTAATCGCCGCCAACTCCACGCCAGGAATCGCGTTCGCGCGCCGCAGCAGTTCGCGATTGAACGGAATCTGCTGCGCGAAGGTGTCATAAGGATCGAGCCGCGGATCATTCGGGTTCGGCAGATAGATATTCGCCGTCACTACTTGCGATGCATTGAAGCCCGGGTTCTGCCGCAACAAATCGCGCAGCGTCACCAACAGGAGCCCCGCGCCAATCATCAGCACTACCGCAAAAGCCAGCTGCGACACCATCAGTGCGTCGCGCATGCGCCCGGCCTTCGCGCTGTAACCCGAGCCGCGCGAGCCCTCGCGCACTGTGCCCGCAAGGCCAACCTTCGAGGAATGAAGCGCGGGAGCCAGCCCAAATAGCAGCCCGGTCGCGAGCGAAATCAGTAACGCGAATCCCAGCACCCGCCAATCAATGTTTACTTCGCCCAGCCGCGGAAGATTCGCCGGCACAAATCGCAAGAGGGCTTTCAGCGTAATCACCGCCATCGTGAGCCCTGCGATTCCCCCGATGAAAGCCAGCAAAAGCGATTCGGTGAGCATCTGCCGGACCATTCTGCCGGCGCTCGCTCCCATTGCCGCGCGCACTGCCATCTCTTGCTGCCGTCCAGAGGCGCGTGCCAGAAGCAGACTGCCAATATTCAGAGACACCACGAAGACGATTAAGATTACGGCAGCCATCAACACGACCAGCAGCGGCCGAACTTTACCCACCAACGATTGCTGCAACGGCACAACCTCAATCGACCATTTGGCTTGCGGAGCGTAATCATTCGCGAATTCGCGACGCAAATTAGCAGCCAGGGCATCAAGCCGCGCTTGAGCTTGCGCGACGGTGAGGCCCGGCTTGAGACGACCGATTGCCCCCGGTAGTATGCGCAGGGCCCGCGCCGGCGCTGGGAAGGGATCGCCACTGAATCCGCAGGTAACCCACACCTCCACGGCCGGAATGGTCGATCCGGGGTTGCGAAATCCGGGAGAAAGTACACCTACAATCGTATACAGGTCGTTATCGAGGCGAAGGCTCCGACCGAGGACGCCAGGATCAGCCTTATAAGATCGGCGCCACAAGGCATCGCTGATCACGACCGTGGGCGCGAAACCGAGCGCGAAGTCCTGGTGACCAAACAAGCGTCCTAGTTCGGGAGTGGCGCCGAGCATGGAAAAGTAGTTGGGAGACACTTCCATCATTTCCAAATGTTCGGGCTGTTTGGCGCCGGTCAAGTTTGTGGGACCAAAAACGATGACACTCACATCTTCGAACACATCCGTCTGCTTTCTAAGGTCGTCGAATTCCGGCACGGAAAACCGGACGGCCCGCAACCCTACCCCTGGATTGTTAAAGTAGATCCTTACTAGACGATCGGGGTCAGGGAAGGGAAGAGAACGGAGCAACACGGCGTTCACGATGCTGAAAATCGCCGTGTTGGCTCCGACACCCAGAGCCAGCGTCAGGACAGCCACGATCGTGAATCCGGGCTTCTTGACCAGCATGCGCAAACCATAACGAATATCCTGAAGTAATGTCTCCATGAAGACGCTCTTTTCGGCCATACACAGACTCTTATTTTGGTTTGCGGCAATCCTATTTAGACCAGGGCGGAACCACGCCGTTGCTGCGCGCGTACGCGATCGACTGCCCCAGGTGCTCGTGTTGATCTTCGAGAATCAGCATCAGCGCGCCCAGCTTCGTCATATCTCTTCCGAACAGTTTCACCGGCGCCTGCAGGTCATTGTCGGAAAGTCCCGTAATCGCTTTTTGCAGATTGACGTAAGAAGTCTTCAGGGCTTCCTGCAATTTCTCCGGATCGGTGATGGGCGCGGGCTTTGCCCCCGTATTCGGTGTGCCCGAAAGCACGCCGGCGAGCAGGCCGTTCTCTTTAACGATCAGGTTGAAAACGTCGGCGACGGAGCGAACGCCCGGGGCGGGCTTCCACTCGTACTTGCCCGACATAACGCGCGCTAGTCCGGTGAATTTG